>NZ_CALFPF010000591.1 GCF_937919775.1 uncultured Gimesia sp. | reverse complement strand
ACCACAGACAATGTCACCGGCGTGGGGGCGAACATTCATGAAATTCAGATGTATGACCACGACTCGGAACGTCTGTTTGCGATGTTCCTGCGGATCGACTGGCCAACTGAGGTGGAACCGATTTCCGTTCTGAGAGAACGGATCATGCAGATCGGCACGCAAAAGGGGCTGACGCTGCGCGTCTGGGCGCGGGACGAACACGAACGGCCTCCCCGGGTCGCGATTTGTACGACTTATCGCAGCGAACCAGCTGAAGCCGTACTGAATGCCATCAAGGCCGGTTTGATCAAGGCAGAGCCTGCTGTGATTCTTGGTAACCGGGACCGCTGTGAATCTCTGGCAAAAAAACACGCTCTCGATTTTCATAATATCGGCGATGAACGCGGAAACCCCGATCATTCCCGGATGGTGGAACTGTTCGACTCTTATGATGTCGATTATGTACTGCTCGCCCGTTATATGCGCGTGCTGCCTCCGGGTATCTGCTGGAGTTTTGCGGGGGGGAGAATTATCAACCTGCATCATGGACTGCTCCCGTCTTATCCGGGGTTTCAGCCTTATGAAGATGCTTTCAGCCATCATATGCTGACGTTTGGCGCCACCATTCACTTTATTATTCCCGAACTCGACGCCGGCAATCAGATCATTCACCAGAATGCCTTTACTGTCTCGCCGGGCACGTCATTAAAGGAAATCAAACGCATCGGCGAAACCGAACATGAACCCGAGTGTCTGGTCGAAGGGGTCCGCCGGGTCATCGATCGCGAAGTGGAACTGCACTTTCATCGCGTTGTCGGTATTGAGAAAACAAACTGAAATTGCCGTCTCCACGTCTCAGGTTTCTGCTGCCAGCTTAGCTTTGACCAGCTCAAAAACCGCGTCAAACATCGGTTCGGTTAAGCGTCCGGTGAAGGTGTTCTGCTGGCTGGGATGATAACTGCCCACCAGCCAATGCCCGCCTGGGAAGCGAAACGTGGCGCCATGCGAGAAAGCAGGGCGTTTGCCGATTTGTTCTCCCTGGCGTTTTTTGAAATCCAGTACCGATTTCCAGCCGATCTGTCCCAGCGCCAGGAATACTTTGACGGGCAACTGTTCCACCGTCTGTTCCAGCCAGACATGGCAGTGTTCAATTTCTTCGCGGGTCGGTTTATTCTCCGGTGGCGCACAATGACAGGTCGCTGTGATGGCACAGTTTCGCAGTTCTAATCCGTCTGAAATACTCTCGGCGGCCGGCTGGCTGGCAAATCCGGCTTTATGCAAGGCCCGATATAGCCAGTCTCCACTGCGGTCGCCGGTAAACATTCTGCCGGTTCTGTTGGCACCGTGGGCGGCGGGGGCCAGGCCCACAATCAGCAGTTTCGCACGTGGATCTCCAAAATTCGGAACCGGTTTGCCCCAATACTCCCAATCCAGAAAAGACTTTCGTTTTTCCCCGGCAATCTTCTGACAGTGGGCCAGTAATCGCTCACATTTCGTACAGCCAATAATGTTCTGATTGAGTTGATTCCATTGCGATTTCGGCATGAGATCCTCTTGATTACAGGTGCATTCCCGGGAATCTGCCGGGCTGTGCCTGTTATAATGATTAGTCCGGCTGAGCCAGTTAATTGCAACTTATCTGGACTATCAATACCAGCAAACAGGCGATGCCGTCAAACCGGACTCTATATTTAAGAGGACCATTTTAAAATACAGGCTTGAAAATGCGCCTGATGTCTCTTTACGATGGAAGCCAGATCTGCTGAGCCCCGGCCGGTTCCGGAGCAGAGTCTGTGAACCATTTACAGCGTTTGAGCCCCTTTCAGGAAAAGCGATTGTGTCGAAACTACAACTTCCTCTGATGTCACTGGTCGCTGCGATCCCTGGCGCCTATTTGACCTATCTGCTGGTGATGGCGTTTCTGAATCACGCAGAAGCCATGTCAACCAGCTTACTTGGCGTGGCAGGACTGACGCTTTTGCTAAGCGGCTTTCTGGCGATCATGCCCCTCGGTGCCTTAATCCTCGGACCCAAAGGAGCCTCGAAGAAAAAAGGCAAAGGTAAGGATCAGCCTGAAGTGAATGCAGAAGAAGAGGACGAAATGGTCTCTGATTCGGCTGCAGAACTTTCTGATGAATTCAGCGATGGCGAAATCGGTGTCGATGATGACGAACTGGCATCAGGAGATGAACTCGACTTTGATGACGCCGATGAATTCAGCGACAGCGAAATCAGTGGTGAAATCGAAGAGGAAGAATATGATTTCAGCGACGAATACGAATTTGATGACGAGGAGGAAGAGGACAAGTAACGGGCCATTGTCCTCTTCCCTACTCGTGCATTCTGATTATTTCAGATGTTCCTGAAAAAACTGATCCATGTCTTCGACCATGTCGTTAAACCAGGGAAGCTGATTCCAGCAACCATGTTTGCCTTTGGGATAAACTTTGACACCGGTTTTGACGCCCAGTGATTTCAGTTTTTCACGCGAAGGCTCATTTCGTTCCGGAAGATCAAATTCTCCCACCATAAACAGAAGTGGTGGTGTCTGTTTGGAGAGATGCAGGTACGCATCACTGAGTTGATACAACTCGGGATCTTCATCAATGGTTTTTCCCAGCCAGAGATTCGAGTTGGACTTCTCGGGATTTTTTCGCGAGCGTTCAGCGACAGAGCCGGAAGCCATCTGCATCGGGCCGGCCATGACGATCGCTGCCTGCAGCGCAGCAGACTGATCCGAGTGGCCTGCGTCTCCCTGCAACTGTTTGACATGTGGTGCCGACGCCATCAATCCTACCAGATGTCCGCCGGCAGAACCTCCCACGGCACCGATGTGCTGCGGATCGACGTTGAACTGTTTTGCTTCGCCCCGCAAAAATCGGACGGCAGCGTTGCAGTCCTGAATACCTGCCGGAAATTTCGCTTCATAACCGAGACGGTAGCCCACAGCCATGGTGACATAACCGCGTTCACACAGGGCAATCGCCAGTGCGCGGAATTTCGCTTTGTCGCCGTTCAGCCAGCCTCCTCCATGTACGACCACCACTGCGGGAAAAGGACCTTTGCCTGTGTTGGGGACAAAAATATCAGCCAGCAACTTGCGAGGTCCTGCTTCACCGTAGACCACATTCAAATGTGGAGTCACTGTTTGCGGCACGGTCGTTGAAGGACGTTGTGTATTGGAACTCGTTGTGGGTTCCGAAGAGGGTTCCGGAACACAGCCGTACGCATTCATCCGCTGGCGGTACAGGCCGCCAAAACCGGTAATGTATAAAGAACGCAGGTCCTGATCACCAAAGGCGCAGTTAATCGGACGTGTGGGCGTATTGATCTTCGCCAGCAGTTTGCCTGCTGGATTCCAGATCCAGATATCAGCCGGGCCTGCACAATAAACATTGCCGGCGCGGTCGACTGTCATGCCGTCGGCGCCTTTGTCCGGACCGTCATCCATTTTGGCAAACAGGCGGCCGTTTTCAGCGACACCCGGTTTGGTGACCGTATAAGCCCAGATCTCTTTTGGGACATAAGCGGCCACGTACAGGGTTTTGCCATCGGGGGACAGGATCAGCCCGTTGGGGGTTTTGATGTCTTTGACCGCGACGGTCTGCTTGCCTTCAGGAGAAATCCAGATCACTTCACCCTGTCCGGTGAGCGTGTAGAAGATGCCCCCCTGTTGATCGACGACCAGATCATTGGGTCTGCGAGGAGGTTTGGCGTCTGCAGGCTGGCCGGCGATCGGGTTTTTCTGTTTGCCGTTCAGCACACTGATCTGACTTTCGCCATTATCTGAAAGAAATAGTTTACCGTGACTGAAATAACTGGCGCTGATGCGTCCGGCGTCATCGAGGAACACCTGCACTTTGTTTGTTTTGGGGTTATAGCGATAGAGCTTGCCCCCTTTCACGTCGGGGAAATAGAGATTTCCTCCACCGTCCCAGGCCGGGCCGTCTGCCAGTCCGAATTCGGTGGCGATGGTTTCCAGGGGAGAAGAGGTATCGACAATCGAATCAGCGGCGGCGCTGATCTGGTTCACTAGCACAAGCGAGAAAAGCAAGAGGGCGAGCGGTTTCATAAATGGTTCCTGTAAACTGAGACAATGATGAAAAATCAGTCATATTCACGTGGTAGCCTATTATTGCCGGACGAGGCGGATTTGTCGCACGTCCATCACGGCATTCCTGGCTTTTTGTATTGGTTTCACCTGGAGTGTCAATACGCCGGTTTGATCGAGCTGCACTTTGCCGATGTGCCGTTCTTTAAAATTCTGAAAATGTCCCGTGTCTTCTACGGTAAAATCCAATTTTTGATTAACGACGGACAGTTGGACTTCACTCCCACCCTGACCTTTTCCACAACCCTGCAGCAGATACACGTCAAAGACGCCGGGCGTTTTCAGATTCAGTTTCCATTCGCACCAGTCTTTTTCATTGGCCCAATAGCCGACGGTGTTTTTATGAGGCTGCGGCTCGTACCGCAGCAATTCACCATGGACGATCGCGTCTTTGGCATCCAGAATCAGTTGCTGCTCCGCATTTTCCTGAATGACATGCGGTTTGACTGGCAGATACGGCGGTTCTTTGAATTCGACGATCACCGACGCTGGCAGCGGTAGTTCTGTTTTGGGGAGCTGAATTTCCCATTCCGCAATGCCCGGTTTCAGTGTCAGCGGTTTTTTCTTTGTGTCATGCGCGAAATAGATCGCTTGAATGCGATTATTCATCCGCGGGACCAGAATGCCGTGTTGGGGAACGGATTTTGAAATATCGAGCTTCAGTCCCTGCGGCAGTGCCGTGATGGTTCCCCACTCTTTTTGAATCGGAAACGATTTTTTGTCGGCCTCTGTCGGGGAATTCGTTTCTGCTTTGAGTTCACAACTATAGAAAAAACTAATCACTGCCCCTACAATCAGCAGCAGAGCATGAGCGGGGCGATGATTTCCGGAATTTCGAGCGAACCTCAATGGCAAGATATGCATCAAACAGACGCCTCTCTGATGAAAATGAAAATTGAGGGGAGTGAAATCTCAATCCATTCTTAATGATCTGAATCTTGAGTTCAATCGATAAGAGCGTGAATGAAGAGGTTCTCCCCAAGAAATTGCGGTATCTGAATTTGGTAACCAACTCGGAAATCACAGGCAGCAGAAAGACATTCATGAGCGACGCAGACCCGGCAGCCGATCAGACGATAGCAGAGACCCGCTTCTTGAAATTGATCAAACGCGGGCGCTGGGAATTCGTCCAACGTGTGAACACGACCGGGGTCGTCTGCCTGTTTCCGCTCACGACGGATCAACGTGTGATTCTGGTTGAGCAGTTTCGCCCGCCCGTGAATGCACCGGTGATCGAATTTCCGGCGGGACTGGCCGGCGATATCGCAGGCCAGGAAGAGGAAGCATTAGAAACAGCCGCAGCCAGAGAACTCGAAGAAGAAACCGGCTATCAGGCCCAAACCATGATTTCTCTGGGTTCAACGGTTTCATCTGCCGGGCTGACGGATGAAGCGGTTCATTTTTTTCTCGCGCTGGATCTGAAAAAAGTCGCGGCCGGCGGTGGCGATGCATCGGAAAATATTATCGTACACGCTGTACCCTTCGCAGAAATCGAACCGTGGCTGCAGGCGGCAAAAGAACGAGGCTGCCTCTTGGATGCGCGGATTTATGCCGGTCTTTATTTTTTATCGAAACACATTCCTTAAAACCCGACAGTCGGTTCCCGCTTGTGTTGGCAAGCCGGGTTAGAATAAAATCAGCCAGACATTATCGACCTCGAATTTTATCAGCCTTTTCAGAAAAAGAACGTGAATCATATGAGTGAAGAATGGATTGCCGACCGCATGCACCTGATTGATGCCTCTGGAATTCGAAAAGTATTCGACCTGGCGGCCAATATGAAAAATCCGATCAATCTCAGCATCGGGCAGCCCCACTTTGATACGCCGGAGCCCATCAAAGACGCCTTATGCCAGGCGGTCCGAGATGGTAAAAATGCTTACAGCCAGACTCAGGGAATCGCGCCGCTGATTGAAAAGATTCAATCCCGCATCGATGCAGAGTATCACCATGATGACCGTCAGGTTTTTATTTCCAGCGGAACCAGCGGTGCGTTGATGCTGGTCTTGAACGCACTCATTAATCCCGGCGATGAAGTGATTGTTTTCGATCCTTATTTTGTGATGTATACTCATCTGACGAAAGTTGTCGGCGGCAAACTGGTGTTTGTGGAAACTTATCCTGATTTCTCCATTGATATTGAAAAAGTCCGTGCTGCGATCACCGACCGTACGAAATTGATTCTATTCAACAGCCCCAGCAATCCGACGGGCCATGTCGCCAGTGAAGAGGAAACTCGTGCGCTGGCAGAACTGGCTGCGGAAAAAAATATCGCACTGGTCAGCGATGAAATCTATCGCGCATTCTGCTACGACGCGCCGTTTGTCAGTCCGGCTGTCTTCAATGAAAACGTAATCGTGATCGACGGGTTCAGCAAATCACACTCGATGACGGGACATCGTCTCGGTTTTGTGCATGGTCCGCAGAGTGTGATTCAGCAGATGATCAAGCTGCAGCAATACACGTTTGTCTGTGCGCCGCATCCGGTGCAATGGGCCGGTCTGGCTGCGCTGGATTATGATATTTCAGATCGCGTGGAAGAATATCGGCAAAAACGCAATCTGATGCGGGACCGCCTGGGGGATAAATTCGAAATCACTGGTGCGCAGGGCGCTTTTTATATGTTCCTCAAAACGCCGTGGGGAACCGGCACCGAATTTTGTACCGAGGCGATTAAGAACAATCTGCTGATCATACCCGGTAATGTGTTCAGTAGTCAGGATACGCATTTTCGCATTTCCTATGCTCAGGAAAATCCGGTTCTGGAACAGGGGGCCGAAATCCTGAATCGTCTGGCAGACCGTAAAATGTGAAAAATCGGCCGTAAAACAACTGAAGATCCTCGCTGCCGCCAGTTTTTTAAGACAAATAAAAACTTACTCTATACCTGACAGGGTATCACCTCTATTATGGAGAGTGTGTACTGCTCTGTAGCAGGCATTAAACGACTTACGATATTGCCAGACAACGACTTATGCCATCTGACAAACCGCAGAAAAAAATCAGCAAGGTCTCGGCGGGAACGACCGGTGAAAGTTCCTCGCCACCTCCGATTCAGGGGGGAGGATCCCGCACACAGCAGACTTCGGGCATTGATGATTCCGATTCACTGCAGGATACGATTTATCGAGCCAGCGATTCCTCTCGTCCGCGCCATAAAACGGAATCCGTCAATCTGGTGGGCCGGCAGTTGGGTGACTTCAAGATCCTGAGAAAACTGGGGCAGGGAGGGATGGCGACTGTTTATCTGGCCGAACAGGTCTCGCTCAAACGGGAAGCCGCCATCAAAGTGCTGCACGATGAATTGCTGAACGATGAGACGCATCTCAAACGTTTTGAACGTGAAGCAAAAGCGGCCGCCGGTCTGACCCATCCCAACATCGTTCAGGTTTATATGACGGGCGAATTTGAGGGGACCCATTATATTGCGCAGGAATACGTGCGGGGTGTCAATCTCAGAGAACATCTCGCTCGCTATGCGCCCCCCGATTGCACGCTGATTCTGCGGATCATGCGTCAGGTCACTGCTGCTTTAAACGCAGCCTCGGAAAAAGGAATCGTGCATCGCGATATCAAACCCGAAAACATCATGATCACCTCCCGGAAACTGATCAAGGTGGCCGATTTTGGTCTGGCACAAATTGGCCAGTCTGAAGAGCGTGTCAATCTGACTCAGGTCGGCACCACGATGGGCACTCCCTTGTATATGAGTCCGGAGCAGGTTAATGGCCGAGCACTCGACCAGCGCAGTGACATCTATTCGCTGGGGGTAACCTGTTATCATCTGATCTCGGGGCGTCCCCCTTTTCATGGGGAAACAGCGCTGTCGATAGCCATCAAACATCTGAATGAGTCGGCACCTCCGCTGAAATCACGCCGACCGGATCTGCCCGAAGAACTTTGCGCGCTCGTCCATCGCATGATGGAAAAAGATCCGAATAAACGACCTGCAGACGCGACCGAGCTCATGCAGGAAATTAAAAAAATTCCGGAACACACTTCCGGCAGCCAGCTGCGAAACTGGAAAGCCCTGGTTCCCCTGCAAGACAACCGCGGATTCCGGAAACAACTCTTCGTGTTTCTGATTGCGTCACTCTGTTTAGGCAGTGTGGCGGCTGCCATCGGCTGGGTGAACCGCCCCGGAGATCCTTTCAAAGCGCCTTTTGTGGGGCAGGTTAACGGTGCGTCTGGCGCAAATTTAATACCTCATGAAAAATCGGCGATGGCACAATTCTTTTTAGCAATGCGGCTGAAGGATGAAGACGCCTGGAAGGCAGTCATCGATTATAAACCTGAAAGTGAGGTTTACAAAACGCGCGCACAGATACGCTTAGGAGAGTTATTGCTCAACACAGATCGACTTGACGAAGCAAAAGCGATTTTTCAGGAACTGTCAGCCTCCGGTCAAACTGAAATTAAGGTAAACGGGTATGCGGGTTTGATGGCCCTTGAAAGTATCAACGGGAATGCGTCCGATTCTCAGAAAATCTGGGAATTGCATGTGTGGGAAGATTTGAATGAACTTGATGCTGGAATGATCGACTATGTCCTGCTGGCACTTGAAAATAACCAGATTGAGCTGAAAGATAAGGTCAATAACGAGGACCATATTCGCAGGCTTTCCAGTCTCTCAGAATAATGGAGCGAGATCACCTGGTCCCTGATTTCTCGGGCAGATCTGAAGAGAATCAGAGTTTGTCTTGATAATCTTCCGAGGTCCTGTTTGCTTGAGAGATGTCTTTTTCAGAGCATTGGACTATAATATTTCGAGATTCGGTTTGATTTCAACGGCGTGAGATCTACCAGAATCGTTCCTGTTTATCAGTCACATTTCAGTATAGTCGGGCACAGCGGTGGCGATTTTACAAATTTTAAAAGGGAAAGTTCCCGAACAGATCATCGAGTTGAGTGGTGAGCGTGTCATTATGGGCCGTCACCCCAATTGCGAGATCGTGCTGGATAACGTTGCGGTCAGTCGCTATCACGCGCAGATCCTGGAAAGTCATGGCTTTTATTATCTGGAAGATCTTCACAGCCGTAACGGAACGTTCCTGAATGGAACCGTTATCGAAGGCAGGACGGAACTGCACGAGAACGATACGATCAGCATTTGTGATATTCAGATGCAGTTTTTACTGGGCTACCAGGATTCCCCTGATTTTATCGACTCGGCGATTCAACAGACGATGGAAGTCAGTCATCGCTCTTTAAAAAAAGAGGCCCGCTCGCTGGCCATTGATGGCAGCTCCAGTGAGGGGGTGCTGGATGGCTCATCGATTATCAGTCAGCTCGATTTAAACACCAGCAGCAGCTTACGCATCAGCGTGAAACCGGAAGTCAAGTTGCACGCGGTGCTGGAAATCAGTCAGGTTCTGAGTCGTGCGTTAAAACTCGACGAGGTTCTCCCTCGCATTCTGGATGGCCTGTTCAAAATTTATGCACAGGCGGACCAGGGCTTCATCATGCTGCAAAGCCCGGAACGCAAAAAGCTGGTGGTCAAAGCCACCAAGGCAAGACGGGCAGAAGATGAAGACTCCATCCGGATCAGCACGACGATAGTACGTCAGGCGATTATGAGTGGGGCCGCGATCCTGAGTGCCGACGCGGTTGAGGATGATCGATTTAAAATGAGCGAGAGCATCACCTCACTCAGAATTCGTTCGATGATGTGTGTCCCGCTGGTCTCTCAGGGGGGCGACATTCTGGGAGTCATTCAAATTGCAACCCGTGATATCGGACAGCAGTTTGACAAGGACGATCTGGATGTACTGGTCGCGATTGCTCAGCAGGCAAGTCTGGCTGTGGAAAATGCCAAGCTGCATGAAGATCTGGTCAAACAGCGGGATATCGAGCGCGATCTGGAATTTGCCCATCAGATTCAGCTGGGATTGCTGCCGCACAGCCGGCCGAAGCTCAAGGAATATGAGTTCTTTGATTACTATGAATCGGCCCAGAGTGTCGGTGGTGATTATTTCGACTACATTGACCTTCCGAATGGAAAGCTGGTCGTCACATTAGGTGATGTGGCCGGCAAAGGGGTCCCGGCGGCAATTCTGATGGCGCGGCTGTATGCCTCGGCACGGTATCAGGTCCTTTCGAAGTCCTCGGCAGATAAAGCTCTGGCAGAGTTGAATACGGAAATTGCTTCCAGCGGGATCGGCCTGCGGTTCATCACCTTTGTGCTGGCGGTTCTCGATCCCAAAAAGCACACGGTCTCAATCGTCAATGCCGGTCATATGGCGCCCCTGTTGAGAAAAAGTTCAGACGGAAGTGTGGAACCTGTCGCACAGGACAAATCGGGAATGCCTCTGGGGGTTTTAAAAGACCAGACGTTCCATGTCGAAACGATTTCACTGGATAAAGGGGACACGCTGGTGTTGTACACGGATGGGGTCACCGAAGCCATGGATCAGGCCAGCAACCTTTACCATCGGAACCGTCTGACAAAATATATCAAGTCGGGTCCGGAAGAAGTTGAGCCGCTCGTGAAAGGCATTCTGTCTGATGTGGATGCGTTCCGACAGGGGGCGATGCAAACAGACGACGTCTGTGTTGTCAGCTTTCGGCGGAAAAAATAAGCAATCTTGCAGAGCCCATTATCAAGCATGGTTGGTTCTGATTTGTTTCAACTTATCAGGTGAGGCTCACATTGACTACGGATGTAATTTCAATTCTCGGAAACGATGGCAAGGTGGCCCGCAGGCTCGAAAAATACGAGCATCGTCCCGAGCAACTGGAAATGGCTGAAGCGGTAGCGCACGCCATCGAACAGAAAAGACATCTGCTGGTGGAAGCCGGTACGGGGGTCGGCAAAAGTTTCGCTTATCTGGTCCCTGCGATTTTAGCGACCTGTAAACAAAACGAAACCCGTTCCGGAAAAGACCGTAAACGGTTGATCGTTTCCACGAATACGATCAGCCTGCAGGAACAGTTAATTACGCGGGATATTCCTTTTTTGAATGCCGTTCTGCCCGTCGAGTTTTCAGCGGTGCTGGTGAAAGGCCGCTCCAACTACATGAGCCGGCGCCGCATGAAAGGGACCGTCGATCGCGCGGGCAGTATCTTTTCCCGTGAAGATGAATTACAGCAACTCGATCAGATCGTGCAATGGTCCCGCAAGACGACTGACGGCAGCCGTTCCGATCTGGAATTTCGACCGATTCCAAAAATCTGGGACGAAATTCAGAGCGAACACGGTAACTGTCTGGGAAAACGTTGTGCGACCTACAATGAGTGTTTCTATTACCGGGCGCGAAGACGTGTCTGGAACGCGGATGTGCTGGTCGTCAATCACGCATTGTTTTTTTCTGATCTGGCATTACGCCGTGACGGGAGCAGTATCCTGCCCGATTATGACACGGTCATACTGGATGAAGCGCACACGATTGAAGGGGTGGCAGGGGATCACCTTGGTCTGTCCATCACGAACAGCCAGTTCGATTATCTGTTCAGCAAGCTGTATAACGACAGAACTCAAAAAGGACTGTTGCTGCATCACAATCTGATCGCCTGTCAGCAGCACGTGACGCGGCTGCGGTTTATGGTCGAGGATTTATTTGATCATTTACTCGAATGGCAATCCAGTCAGGGGCTTTCCAATCGACGCATCAGGCAAAAACCGCCGATAGAGAATCTGGTCACTCAGGAAATGAAGCTGCTGGCGGCGCAGATATCCGAATACGCTTTCTCACTGAAAAACGAGGAAGAAAAGATCGAACTGCAGGCAGCCGCCGAACGCAGTTCTGCTTTGGGCGACGCCTTGAACAGCTGGCTGACCCAACAGGCGGAGGGAGATTCGGTTTACTGGGTTGAAGTTTCTCAGGGCCGGAATCAGCGCGTGAAAATGGTGAATGCCCCGGTGGATGTCGGGCCGGTTCTGAGGGACGAACTGTTCAATCAGGCCAATACCGTGATTCTGACCAGCGCCACGCTGGCGGTAGGCAATCAGGATTTCAGTTTTATGCGATCACGGCTCGGATTAACGCAGTGCGACGAATTGAAACTGGGCAGTCCTTTTAATTATCAGGAACAGGTCCGGCTGATCCTGCCGGAATCGATGCCGGACCCCGGTGATGCGCCGGCGGCGTATGAGGCGGCGGTGGCTGAGAAATTAAAACTGTATATCGAACAGACAGACGGGCACGCCTTTGCGCTGTTTACGAGTTATAAGATGATGACCCAGTGTGCGGATCGAATCAGCGGCTGGCTGCAGGAACAGAATCTGGCCTTGTATCTGCAAGGCGAAGGTTTACCGAGATCACTGATGCTCGAGCGCTTTCGCAACAATCCACGGGGCGTGCTGTTCGGGACCGACAGTTTCTGGCAGGGCATCGATGTTCCCGGTGATGCACTCACCAATGTGATCATTACCAAACTCCCTTTCAGCGTTCCCGATCATCCGCTGCTGGAAGCCAGGGTCGAAGCCATTCGCAGCAGAGGCGGGAATCCGTTTATGGACTACCAGATTCCCGAAGCGATTATCAAACTCAAGCAGGGCTTCGGTCGACTGATTCGTTCTGCCAGCGATCGCGGACAGGTAGTGATCCTCGATCCACGGGTGCGCACCAAACGTTACGGTCAGATCTTTCTGGACAGCCTGCCCGACTGCACGGTGATTATTGATAAGCAGGATGACTGAATTTCAAAGTGAAAGTCACATCGAATCAGACTGATCCATTCGTCCTGTATTTTGTCGCAACATTGACGTGAATTCAATCCGAGCCGAAAATGATATCGCTGCTGCAAAAAGAGCCACCAAAATTGTTTGCCAGTGTGACCACCTGATCCATGCCACCCAGAAACAGATTGCGGCTTAAATCGGTCAGGGGATGCAAAAATAAAGACCAGAGCACACCGTCACCAATGGCATAACGTGCATCCAGAGAGCGATCGAAGTTGGCTTCCATCACGTCCCACAAATCGTCTTCTTCCAGATCGTCCTCTTTAATAATGGGGGTCATTATGCGCACGCGGTCATGTTCTTCATCAACGATCAGAAACAGAACGCGTTTGCCGTACTCGATTTTCCAGCACCCTTCTCCTGTTTCCAGAAGTGTGCTTACCTCATCAATTAACTGAGAGATCGATTGCGCGTTCAACGCCATTTTTATTGTCGCAATCATTGTCCTGCTCCTTGAACAAATAGCCCAACCTGTTGAAATAACGGAACGGTTTTAGTCACAAGCAAACCGAACCTGAGTTCCTGTCAGTTGTCCAGACTCTTACTTTCCGGATGTCTGCCCTACTGTTGTGAATGAAATCTGTTACCATTCGTCGATCAGGGCCGATTCCAGACTTCCTCTAACTCCCATTGTTTAGCAGTTGCCTCCAAAAAAGCAACATTTTTTTTGATACGTAATAGATTTCTGTTTTTATCGATATTAAATCCTGGATTACGGACTAAAATTACTCAATTAAATCATCTCTGTTTTTCAGTCAGATCAGGGCTGAGAAACACAGGCTTTTATTTTCATCGCTCGCTCGGATTTCCTTTGACCAGACAAGACGCTTCACAACCTGACTCCATGTCAGAATTGAACAGACATTACCAGGAACTGCTCAACAACGATCTTCTGCAGTGGACGAATCAGCGTACTTTTTCGCGCTGCCTGGGAATCGGCGGGCAAGGAGTTGTTTATCTGAGTGCGCGTGAAGGCGCGGATGGTTTCAATATTCCCGTAGCCCTCAAATTATTTTCCCCGAAACGTTATGACAGCAGCGCCGTCTATCAAGCCGAGATGGCACGGCTGGCACAGGTGGCTGCAAGGGTTGCCCGCGTTCAGGAAAATCATCTGGTTGCGATTCAGAACTTCGTGACACGTAATCACATCTATATCATGGAAATGGAATGGATCGATGGATACGACTTGCGCAGTCTGCTCACGCCGGCGACATTCAAACAGATTCGCGAGCAGGTGACCTCACGCCGCTGGCGAAACATCAATAACAATGTTTTCACGAAAGGCGTGCAGCAGCCGCGTTTGAAACCGGGAATTGCCGTTGCCATTCTACGCGAATGTCTGGCAGCACTCGCTGCATTACACCGAAACGAGATTATCCACTGCGATATGAAACCGGCCAACATCATGTTGAAACGCAGCGGGAATGCGAAGATTATTGATATTGGTTCCGCCATTGATTTAAATAACCTGCCTTGCAATCAGCCCTGCACGCCGACTTATGCCGCACCCGAAGTTTTGTCGGGAGGACGGGCGACACCGCAGTCCGATCTGGCCAGTCTCGGATATATTCTGATTGAAGTCATCACCGGTTTTCAGCCGTTTGCCAATTTGAAATATGCCCAGTTGATCAAAGCAAAACAAAATATCCTGCAACAGCTCCCGCAATGGTTTCCCGCGGAAGAATTTGCATTAAGCGAACCGTTAATGAAACTGATTCACCGGCTTGTACATCCCGATCCCGCTCAACGATTTCAAAGTGCAGAAGCAGCCGATCTGTCAGAAGACGGCGCCGCCGATTTCCATCGCCTGCTTGTCAAAAGCGACCTGCCCAGTGATTATGAAAACGAGTTACGACGGTGGATCGAAGAAGTCGAAACCGATTATTTCGATGAGGGGCATTTTTCCTCAGATCCGGATACCACCGTGTTCACGACTGAGTATCTGAATCAGCAATCGCAGAATGATTCCGCTTTAGAATTCTGATTCATTCTGAATTCCGGCGATATCTTTACAAAGTTCATTAAATAGACTGCTGAGCATCTGATTTCGATCCGCTTTTCATGCCCTTTTTTCATAATCCTGATTTGCTGTTCCCCTCAAAGCCTGTTATTTTAACGTAGAAACAGTATTACCTACTCAAAACCAGCTTCAGAGGTCCTTCCGTGAAAATGCGTCTCACCTTATTTCTGCTTCTGTTTGTGTTCTGTCCCTTACAATATGCTTCTGCAGACCCACCCGCGTTCGAATTGAAATCGGGGGACCGGATTATTTTTCTGGGGAATACGCTGATCGAGCGGGCGCAAAAGTTCGGGAGTTGGGAAAGTGTCTTCCTGCGAAGTTTTCCCGAGGCGAAGCTGTCATTCCGCAATCTGGGCTGGAGTGCCGACACTGTCTGGGCGGAATCACGCGGCATTTTTGATCCACCGGCCGCCGGTTATCAGCGGATGCTCACACAGATCAAAGATCTGAAACCGAACGTGATTCTACTGGGCTACGGCGGTAACGAAGCGTTTGCCGGCCAACAGGGTTTAGCCGCGTTTCAGAATCAACTGGATCAACTGCTCGCCGATCTCAAGCCCACCGGTGCCAAAATCATTATTGTCTCTCCGCATCGGTACGAAAATGCGGGGCAGCCGCTGCCTGATCCCGCGACACATAACCGGGACCTGCAGCTTTATTCCGAACTGTTGAAAGAAACAGCGGCAGCGGGCAATCATTATTACGTCGATCTGTATAACCAGTTGATTCCCGAGCCCGCAGGCACACCGCAGCTCAAGCTTACCACCAACAGTATTCATCTCACGGAAGCCGGTTATCAGAAAGCTGCAGCTGTGATTGCCGCTGATCTCGGCTTACATCCCGTGACGTTATCTCCCTCGGTCGAACAGGAAGTACGACAGTTAACCTTCGAAAAAAATCGCGAGTATTTTTATAACTGGCGACCGCAGAATATCACCTATCTACTGGGCTTCCGCAAACACGAGCAAGGCCAGAACGCCAAAGAGCTGCCCCAGTTCATTCCGCTGATTGAAGAAAAAGAGGCGACTATCCATCGC
>NZ_CALFPF010000590.1 GCF_937919775.1 uncultured Gimesia sp. | reverse complement strand
TGCCCAACTGCCGTTTGGGAATCACGTCCACGGTCATTTCCAGGCGGTCTGTTGAGTTCGGCTCGGCTGTTACCGGAGGCGTCATCAGCGGCCCGGATTGCGATTTCGGATCCGGCTTCGTCTGGGGCAAGTTGCTCTGAAAATCCGGTTCTTTCAATTCCGGCCGAGGTGTGATCTGCTTGGGCAGGTCCCGCGGCTGTGGCGGTTGACTGCGATCGACCGATTCCGGCACGGAAAACAAATCGTTTTCGGGTCGTGGAATCTGTGGTTGTTTTTGCGGAATCGATTGCGGGTTGACGCGTTGCGTCTCTCTTGACTGGGGCGTCGTTTGCGAGGAGCCGTTCAAAGGCTGATTTTGTGGATTCAACGGCGGCGGATTTGTCAGCTTCCAGGAGGAGCGTTGACCTGGCGCAAGGGCAGAGCAGGCTGTGACTGCCAGTGTTAGCAGCAACAACATTCCTGAAGTCGATTTCGATAATGGCCGAATCCAACTGCCCGGCATGAACAATCCTCAATAAAAATAGAAACGCAATCCTTAAAAGTTTACCACGCAAACTTGAGTGGAACAGTGATTGATCCAGATGATTTTTTAAATAGTAAAAGCGGTAAACTGCATTCGAAGCAGACGCTGATCCGTGTTATGTATCTTATCCGCTTCGTGCGTTTTTCATCGATAAAACACCCACCTGTTTCGGGTGAATCGGTCAAGATCCGGTCAAACAGGCAAGATAGAAAAAACGTGCGGAAAACAGTGAGTTGGCCCGTCGTAGCAATTAACAAACGGGAATTGAGTTTCTAGACTGAAGAGACTGAAAGCATACTAAGCATTAAAATCATCATTCCGAATTCAACGCCGAATTTTCGCTCGAACAGGGTGCCGCGGCTGTCAAAATGAGCTGAGCAAAGTACGATGTTAAACGTTTTTGTGTCTGAATATCTCTGTAGCGGTGCCTGTGAGGAATCGCGGGCAGATGAATCTTTGTTGACAGAAGGCGCCGCGATGTTAGATGCGGTAATCGCTGACCTGCTCGAGATGCCTGACTGCCGTGTGACAACGTGTGTGCAGAAAGACCTCGACCTGTCTGTTTTTCAACGGGAAGGGGAAGATGGCCGTTTTCAGATCCATCGCGTCAGGGAACCGGGTGAGGAACAGGATTACTTCGACCAGTCTTGTCTGCAGGCAGATGTCGTCTGGATCATTGCCCCCGAATTTGATGAGATACTCTATTCAAGAACCGCGCGGGCGATCGAGTTGGGAGCAAAGGTCGTTGGGCCTGAACTGGCTGCGATCCAATTAACCGCTGACAAGTGGCGGCTGTTTGAATTTCTGAATGAACTGTCTCTGCCGACGATTCCGACCTCATTGCCGGAGTCGGAGCTATCGCCTCCGCCTTATGAGTTACCGTGTATTATCAAACACCGCTTTGGGGCAGGGGGCCTCGGTTTGCAGCGACTCACACAGCCTGTGGAATGGCTGGCTGCATTGTCACATCTTCAGGAAAACAACAGCGATTTTGTCGTGCAGCCATTTGTTTTCGGACAGTTGCTTTCGACCGTCGTACTGTTCTCTTCAGAACGCAGAGAGATTTTTCCGATTAGTGAGCAACATATCTGCTGGGAATCCGGCTATGAATATCAGGGGGGCATGCTTCCGGCTGAACTGAACGCGAAAGAGACGCGGTCGATACAGCAATTACTGGAGCGCGTCTGCGATGCACTGCCGGGCCTGGCCGGTTATATTGGCGTTGATCTTCTGCTGCCGGACAGTAATCCGGCGCAGCCTTTGATTGTGGAAATCAATCCGCGACTGACGACCAGTTATACCGGCTATCGTTATTTTACGCAGGACAATCTGGCCGAACGGATTGTCGATTCGGCAACAAAGTTTCCTCCCCTCAGCTGGGACTCTTGGGGGCGCGTGCAGTTTCTGGCTGATGGAAGTGTTTTTTTGAACCCGAAGCAGTTTTAGAGAGACTTTGATTTATGTATGTGATTGGTCTGGATATTGGTGGTGCGAATCTCAAATCCGCAGACAGTGACGGTGTTGCGAAAGCGGTTCCCTTTGAACTCTGGAAAACGCCGGAACTGTTATCGCAGGCACTACAGGAGTTGCTCGCCTCATACCCGCGTCCGGATCTGGTGGCGGTGACGATGACCGGGGAACTGGCCGATTGTTTTCAGACCAAGGCGGCAGGAGTGGAACAGATTCTGGCGGCGACCGAACAGGCCGTTGCGCCGGCTCCCGTTGTCGTCTGGCAGACCGGGGCCGAATTTCTGACCACCGATCTCTCCAGAGAATTTCCGTTTCTGGTCGCCGCTGCGAACTGGCATGCCCAGGCGACCTGGCTGGGACGAATGATACCGGATCAATGGGGTCTGCTGATTGACATCGGTTCGACGACGACAGACATTATTCCGCTGGAGAACGGTTTTCCCGTACCTGAGGGACTGACCGATGTGGAACGACTGCTCTCCGGCGAACTGGTTTATACGGGGGGACGTCGCACGCCGCTGGCGATGATTGGCCAGCGGGTTCCTGTGCGCGGTCAACAATGTCCGTTGGCAGCCGAATGTTTTGCGACGTCATTGGATTTGTATTTATTACTCGGGGACCGGGCAGAAGATCCGGGTGATTGCGACACGGCCAATGGCAAGCCGGCCACGTCAGCAGACGCTTATGATCGGCTGGCCCGGTCTGTCTGTTGTGATACGACAGAACTGTCCAGAGCAGAAGCCGTCGCGATGGCCGCCTCTCTCGCGGAACAGCAGCAGATACAGATCAGAGAGGCCGTCGATCAGGTTCTGGGGCGAATGTCAGAACCGCCGGCGACGGTTCTGATCAGCGGGAGCGCCGTTTTCCTGGCGGCAAAAATCGTTCAGTCGCATCCGGTTTTAAGTCGGTCAGCAGTCACGAATGTCGCAGAAATCTTTGACGGTTCGATCGCGGATTCTGCCTGTGCGTTTGCTGTGGCACGGCTCGCGGCGGAGCGGCTGCGGTTCTGAAGCCCTCTCCGTGTGCAGTAATGAGCAGGCCCGCTTCAATTTCCGCACAAATATGAGTTTTATAAGTTATTTTAAAATAATGACTTATGTTGATGTGTGCAGTGTCTCTCTCCTCACCAGCTTCAGAGGGTCTGGCTCCAAGAGTGGTTGACTCATTTTTCATATTTATGGTATCTTTCCGCTCCTGTAAGTGCTTGATGGCGATTCTTTTTTGAGCCAAAGTCATTTCTCCGTCTGTCTTTTTGTTGCTTCGACCGATAAACCAGGATGGAAAACCGTCGAAGTCAAATTGGGCATCGGGATTTGACCGAGAATATAAAAGCGAAACTACTTCCCTCATTCAGCGATGGAGCGCGAAAATATGTGTGGAATTGTCGGGTATATTGGACATCGACAAGCCGGACCAATACTGATTAAAGGTCTGCAAAAACTGGAATATCGTGGTTATGACAGTGCGGGTGTTGCTGTTCACGATGGCACGTCGATTCAGATTCGCAAGAAAAAAGGACGGGTCTCCGAAATGGCGGCGCTCTATAAAGCGAGCCCTATCGCGGGAACAATGGGAATCGGCCATACGCGCTGGGCGACGCACGGGGAAACCAATGACCAGAATTCGCATCCGCATACTGGCGGCAACGGAGATGTGGTCATCGTTCATAATGGCGTGATTGAAAACTATGCCTCACTCCGTACGCAGTTGCAGGGGCTGGGATACGTCTTTCGTACGACGACGGATACGGAAACAATCGCCCATCTCTTATCGCACCATCTGGAAGAGCAGATTAAACTGGGTTCTGATCCGGAAGAACTGGCGACATATCTGAAAGTGGTCGAAATTTCGCTGACGAAATTGAAGGGCACCTACGGTCTGGTGGTTTTATTTCACGATCTGCCTGATGTGCTGATCGCGGCTCGACTGGGAAGTCCTCTGGTAATTGGTGTGGGCAAAGGGGAAAATTTTATCGCCAGCGATGCGACTCCACTGGCGGGATACACGGATGAAGTCATCTATCTGGCCGATCATGAGTTCGCGGTAATCACGCGCGATGAAGTGGAAGTCTTTCACCGCGACGAGGGACAGCAGAAGCTTTCGATTCACACCCTCGATCAGGTGAGTGTGGACGCGGAACTGGGTGAATTCAAACATTACATGCTGAAAGAGATTTTCGAGCAGCCTCTGGCGCTGGAAAATGCGATGCGCGGGCGGATCGACGAAGACGAAGCGACAGCAAAGTTCGGTGGTTTGAATCTGTCGGCACAACAGCTCAGAAAAATTGATCGTGTGGTGTTAACGGCCTGCGGTACCAGCTGGCATTCGGGTCTGGTGGGGGAATACCTGCTGGAAGAGTTTGCGCGGATTCCGACCGAAGTGGAATACGCGAGTGAATTGCGGTATCGCAACCCGCCAATCTCGAACAGCACGATGATTTTTGCGATTACGCAGAGCGGCGAGACAGCGGATACGCTGGCAGCGATGCGCGAATGTAAACGCAAAGGGCACCCGACACTGGCGATCTGTAATGTGGTCGGTTCCTCTATCGCCCGCGAAGCGGATGGCGGGATCTATCTGCACGCCGGTCCCGAAGTGGGAGTCGCTTCGACGAAAGCTTTCACATCACAGGTGATGGTGCTGATTCAGTTGGCGTTGTTTCTGGGAAGAATGCGGCATCTCTCGTATCCCGCAGGTCGCAGGATTATCGATGCCATTCAAAAGATACCCGATCAGATTCGTAAGTGTCTGGAATGCAATGATCTGGTCAAAGATATTGCTACCAAGTATTGCGATAATAATAACTTCCTCTATCTGGGCCGCCTGTATAATTTTCCCGGTGCGCTGGAAGGTGCTTTGAAATTGAAAGAGATCAGTTATATTCACGCGGAAGGTTATCCGGCTGCGGAAATGAAACATGGTCCGATCGCGCTGGTGGATGAACAGACGCCAAGTGTGTTTGTTGTTCCTCACGGGCAGATTTATCCGAAAGTCATGAGCAATCTCGAAGAAGTCAAAGCGCGAAGAGGGCCCGTGATTGCGATTGCCTGTGAAG
>NZ_CALFPF010000589.1 GCF_937919775.1 uncultured Gimesia sp. | reverse complement strand
TTTCACGCGACGCAGTTTTCTTCAAACCAGCGCGGGGGCTGTTGCAGCCACTTCGCTGCTGGGTAATACCTCGCGGGCAGATGTGAATGGAAAAATCCGAGTCGCCGTTCTGGGGGTCAACGGTCGCGGCCGTACACACATCAAAGCAGTTGGCGAAATCGAGGGCGCGGATGTGGTATTACTCTGCGATCCGGACAAACAGGTTCTGGCGAAACGGGCTGCAGAATTTGAGAAAAAATATGGTCGTAAAGTTGAAACCGAAACGGATATGCGTAAGGTATTCGACCGTGATGATATTGATGTGGTGACGGTTGCCACTCCGAACCACTGGCATTCGTTGGCAACCATCTGGGCCTGCCAGGCCGGAAAAGACGTTTATGTCGAAAAACCGGGCTCACACAACTTGTTCGAAGGCCGCAAAATGATCGAGGCGGCACAGAAGTACAAACGCATCGTTCAGCACGGAGTACAGCTTCGCAGCCAGCCAGCCATTCAGGAAGCCGTCGAACATCTGCGTAAGGGAACGATCGGCAAAGTCTATATGGCCCGTGGTCTGGTTTTCCGCACCCGGCCTTCGATCGGACACAAGCCCGATGAAAAGGCTCCTGATTATCTGGACTGGAATCTCTGGCAGGGACCTGCCCAGGAAACCAATTTCTCTCAGCGGCTGGTTCACTATAACTGGCACTGGACCTGGGATTATGGAAACGGCGACGTAGGAAACCAGGGAGTTCACGAAACGGATATGTGTCTCTGGGGACTGGACGTCAAGCTGCCTTCCCAAATCACGGCAATGGGAGGCAAGTTTCTGTGGGATGACGACAAGGAAACTCCGGAAGTTCTCTCGACAAACTACTTCTATCCTGAAGAAAACAAGATGATTCAGTTTGAGGTCCGTCCCTGGTATACGAACACGGAAGATGGCGCTACTGTCGGCAATATCTTTTACGGTTCGGAAGGGTATATGGTTATCAAAGGATACCAATCCTATGAGATTTTCCTGGGACCAAAACGGGAACCCGGACCAAAGAACAGCGGCGACGATCCGGTCAACGCTCACTTCACGAACTTCCTGGACGCGGTTCGCTCTCGCAAGGCAGAGACTTTGAACGGTCCTGTCGAAACGGCACATACCAGTTCCGGCATTGCCCACCTGGGTAACATCGCGTTTCGTCTGGGACGTCAACTGAATTTCGATCCCAAAACAGAGCAGTTTGTCAACGATCCGGAAGCAGACAAATATCTGACGCGACAGTATCGCAAACCCTTCGTTGTTCCCAACGAAGTCTAATCGACGATTGCAGGTCGAAAATGACAGGTCAATCAAAACAGCACCGGAAGTCCAATCCGGTGCTGTTTTTCTAAGTAGTTCAAGTAGAAAAAAAAGAGGCTGACTCACGTCAACGCAAGTCAGCCTCTGGTCTAGTTTCGTTAGGATCGAAGGTGACCCTTACGAGTGGTGGCCGTCTATGACAACCCGCCAGCAGTCGCTAAGAACAACCACCTTTCTGGCTACAACAATAACTGTCCACTCAATCACCTCCTTTTCTTGGATAAACTCCCTGATTCATCATCGGTTTGTAGCTCCAATTAGAACACAGGCTTTAGTCCTATCGCACTGCGTGGGTGCGATCCATCTTCTACCCTTATTTTTACAAATCCACTCAATGAGGCAATACCTTTTTGTGATGAACCAGTCGAAATTCTCTGGAATAGGAATGATGGAATGTCGTAACTTATTCTAAATGAACAGGATAAATATTTTGTGAATCCGAGGATTTTCACCGGGATTCAAGAGGCTACCTGTCGCAGGCCGGATTTGTACTGATTTCTTGTGTACTGCAACATCATCGCAGCGAACCGGTTTAGCGACTTACCGTTCTTCGGGCGCCATATGCGGTTCAAAAACGGTGCGTCCCACTTTCTCAGCCTGCTTCACCGCCGCGACCGTTTCATCGTATAACACCTGCTGGCAGCGTACGAGGTTTTTTTCTTTACTGGGAGTAATGCGTTCGTAAACACCTTCGCCGTTTAAAACGCGTGCTTTGGCATTATCTTCAAAATAGGTATTGAGAATTTTGATCACTTTTCGGCGGCTGTTTTCTTCTTCGATCGGTACCAGCAGTTCCACCCGGCGATCGAGATTACGGGGCATCCAGTCGGCACTGGAAATAAAGACCCGTTCATCTCCGCCGTGATAGAAATACAGAATCCGGGCGTGTTCCAGAAACCGATCGATGATGCTGACCACTTCGATATTTTTACTTAACTTCGCAACACCGGGGCGCAGGCAGCAGATACCGCGAATATTCAGTTTAACTTTTACCCCGGCTTCAGAAGCTTCATAGAGAGCGTCGATGATTTGCGGGTCTACTAACGAATTGACCTTGGCCACAATTCTTGCTTTTTGTCCCTGCCTTTTGCGTTCCGTCTCATGATGAATCAGATCCAGAATCTTGTCTCTCAAACTGATCGGAGCCGCTTCCAGTTTCTGATATTTCTGAGGCTGTGAGTAACCCGTGATCGAATTAAAAAAGTTGATCGCATCAGACGCCAATACTTCATCGCAGGTGAAATAACTGATGTCGCTGTAAATTTTCGCCGTCGCATCGTTATAATTTCCCGTACCGAAATGGAGATAGCGTCGAATCCCCTGTGGTTCGCGGCGGATGATGCAGCAGACTTTCGCGTGTGTCTTGAGTCCTTTGACGCCATAAATGACTTGTACGCCGGCATGTTCCAGATTTTTGGCCCATTCGATATTTCGTGCTTCATCAAAACGGGCCTTGAGTTCCACGATGGCTGTAACATGCTTGCCTTGTTCAGCCGCTCGAATCAAAGCGGCGACAATCGGACTGTGTTTGCTGGTTCGATATAAAATCTGTTTGATTGCCAGGACATCCGGATCAACGGCTGCTTCTTCAATCAGTCTGACAACCGGTTCAAAACTTTCATAAGGATGACACAGCAGGATATCCTGCTTCGATATGTTATCGAACATCTTGATTTCGGGGTTTACCACAGGTGCAGGTTGAGGAGGCCAGGATTCCGATTTCAACGCATCAAAGCCTGAGATTTCTGTCAATCTCATGAACGCGGTGAGATCCAGCGGACCGGGAATCCGGTAGACATTTTCATCAAGCACACCTAAGCCGCGTTCCAGAAATTCCAGCGTCTCTACTGAAACCCGTTCCGCAATTTCCAGACGGATGCAATCTCCCTTTTTCCGCTGATCAAGCATATCTTCCATCTGATGCAGCAGATCAGAAGCAAATTCATCGTGCAGACTCACATCGGCATTTTTTGTCACTCGAAATGGAATACACTCCAGAACGTGCTCACCCTGAAAATATTGCTCAATAAACAGACAAACGGCGTCTTCCATTGGCAGATATTGATACCCGCCTTCGGAAGGGAGCGTAATAAACCGAAATTCCGTTCTGCCAAAAGGAATGATGGCAAAACGATCCTGCGGCTTTTTGCTCTTCTCATCGGGTGCCAGGCGAACAACAATATTCAGCGTATGATTCATCAGATAAGGAAAATCCATTTCCCGTGTCACCGCCATCGGAGTCAGGACGGGGTAGATTTCATCCTTGAAAACATGTTCGACGATGCGGCGCTGAGAATCGGCCAGATCCTGAGGATTGACTCTCTGGTAACCGGCTGCAGCCAGAGGGGGTTCGATTTCTGTCAGTAAACACTGATACTGTTCGACCATCATTTGATGGACGCGCAGGCTGATCGCATCCAGAGTTTCCCTTGGAGTCATACCTGAAGGATCAGATTTCGTATTGCCGCCGGTCTGCAATAAATGCAGACCGCCCACGCGGACCATGAAAAATTCGTCGAGGTTTGAACTGGTGATCGCCAGAAATTTTAATCGTTCCAATAAAGGATTCGAGGGATCATGGGCTTCATCCAGTACCCGTTGATTAAATTCCAGCCAGCTCAATTCCCGGTTGAGATAGTTTGTTGCTTGAGAAGCCATGCGCGTCCTGTTGTAAAATTAATTTCAAAATTCCCATTTCACGGCTTATTGCAGGCAAATCAGCCGCTTCAAATATTTTGTTTACTGTTTTTTCCGCAAATGAACTTTGAGCCCGAAAACTTCTTCAAACAAGGGGCCTTTCTCCACTAAGGCAATTTGCTCCAGGGAAACGTCTTCGACATGTGGGATGGAAATAATCAATTGTCCCTGATCAATCTCACATTCGATTTCCTGAACGCGCTGACTGTAGGAATAATCCAACGCGTCGGCGACCCGCAGGATAGCAGCCATCTTGGCGATGGCAATACGACTGATGCGGTCCAGGGTGGAATACCCCGGATGGGTCGCGTTGGGAGAAGCCCGCCGATGGTAGCGGGCGATGAGTGCAACCATTAATAAATCTGATTGCCCCAGTCCGAACAGGTTGCCGTTACTGATTAAATACATTGAGTGTTTGTGATAGCTGCGCTGATTGACATAGATTCCAATTTCATGCAGCAAAGCGCCCGTATATAACAGCAGCCGATTCCGCAAATCGAGTTTATGCTCGTTTTGCAGAGACTGGAACAGCTTATCGGCCAGGAATGCAACGTGTTGCGCATGCGCTTCGTCAAAGTCAAACCGCCTGCCGAAGTCGATCGTCGAACGGATGACCTGCCTGTTAAATTCATCCGACCAGTTATTCTGGTCTGCCATTTCTTTCAGTAGACCATCGCGAAAGTTGGCTTTGGTCACGTAAATAAATTTCAGCTGATACGCTTCAGCCAGTTTGGTGTATGCCAGTAATGCCGGTCCCAGCGTTTCAGCATCGGTAAAGGAAAGATGGTAGTTTTGAACGAGTTGATCTTCGCTGATCTGCAGAATTTTGTCTGTGAACTTACTCAGTTCAGAAACCTTGAGCCGATCCAGTTCGTCTGGTGAATCACCGGGGTCGAGAACTTCGTAATCCGGTCGCAATTGTGCCAGAGCAAACCGAACATCACCGCCGAGAACAACCAGTTTGATTGATTTATCCGCAGGAACTTCATGTACGATCTGCTGGATCACCCGCTGAATCTGGTTTTCCATAATCGTGCGTTCTTTGGAAAGTGGAACCCGGTACCCTTTCAGCATTTCGCGCAGACGTAACGCTCCCAGACGATAATTCTTGGAGAACAGCACATCTCCGTGCTGGACCAGTAAGAGTTCGGTGGTTCCTCCGCCAATTTCCGTAACAATGGTGCGTGCTTCATCCAGATTCGGCTTTGCTGTCAGGTAAGGTCGAATTCCCTGATAGGTGATCCGGTTCACTTCGGCTTCATCCAGCGGGGCGACTTCGAAACCTGTAGCGATGAAAATCCGGTCGGTAAATGCCAGCCGATTGTCGGCTTCGCGCACGGCACTGGTGGCAACGACGCGAATCTGATCATCGCGGGTAATCAGATATTCATCCAGCCGTCGACGGTAGCTTTTGAGAATGCGGACGCAGTCCTCCATCGTCGATTTTTGAATGTTGCGTGTCTGGAATGTGTCTTCGCCGAGCGTCACGGCCTGAGAGAGTCTCTCCAGGGTATGAACGGTATTGTCTTCTTTGATTTCAGCGATGGCCATGCGAATCGCTCCGGTACCGATATCGATAACCGCAATCAAACGATTGGGAACAATCTCCGGACGGCTGGGACTGGTAGTGGCCTCGGCTGAGGGGGAATCTTTGGTGTTCATGCTGTCGCGTCAATTCTCATTTTGTCGTTTCTGAATCATTTTTTGCGCCCAGGCCGCAGCTCCCATTACTGAGGAATCGTCCCCTAATTCGGCCGGGATGACTTTAAACGAATCCTTAAAAGTTGGCATTACATTCTTGCGTGCGGCTTCAGCAACCGCCTGCACAAAGAAGTCCGGCATCGCTTCCACCAGGCCTCCCCCCATAATGATGACATCGGGCGAGAAAGTGTGTATCAGATTCCCAGCTGCGATTCCAATGTATTCCGCAGCACGCAGCACGATTTTCTTGATACTTTCATCTCCCCCCTTGATCGCAGAGGCCAGGATTCCGCTGCGAATATTGGAAAGGTCTGTCCCTGCCATTGCTCTGAGGGTTGGGGCATCACCCCGATAGGCGGCCTGCGCTGCCGCAGCAGATATCGCCAGACGACTGGCAAGCACTTCAAGGCAACCATGCTGACCACAGCCACATTCGGGACCTTCGGGCAGGATTTTCATATGACCAATTTCCATGCAGGAGCTTTTGCTTCCCTGGATCAACTGGCCGTGATAAACGGCGCCACCCCCGATACCAGTGCCGGGGAAAATACCTAATGCGGACAAAGAACCTCTGGCTGCTCCGAAGCGATATTCGCCATAAACGCCCGCATCGACATCGTTACAAATGACAACAGGACAGCCAAACTCTTTATTGAGCACTTCTGTGACGGGCGCATTATACCAGCCCAGATTGGGGGCTTCGAAGATAATACCGTTTTGCAAATCGAGAGGACCAGGACATCCAACGCCAATTCCCGCTAACTGGTCCGGCTTGAGTTCGGCTTCTTCCAATGCCTGGTGGATGGTTTGCACCATTCGCTCGAGCCCCAGTTCCATGCCGGTGTGCCCTTTGGTCTTTCTCCGTTTTCTCCCCAGTGTTTTATATTCAGAATCAAAGATTTTGGCGAGCATTTTCGTGCCCCCCAAATCGAAACCGGCCCAATAGAGTTTCTTTGCTTCAACTGTGTCAGTAGACATGTATCATTTTTCTATGTTTGAGGATTCCATCTCCGCCCGAATCAAATTAGTGACAGAACAATCTGACTTATCATGACTTAAGAGCTCGCGCTGTCTCCATTGTAACGAATTGTTCTTATGTCGTGTATTCTGATGAATTTAGAACTCATAAAACAGGCCTTGGAATTCATTTTTCATAATCGGTACAGAATGTAGTGGTGATTTGTATCGAATGCCAGTCTGCATTGATCGGCAGACGCTGATGAAACAAGCTGTTTCGTCAGTTTAAAAGAATGCGGCAGTCTGTTGACTTTTGAGAGCACGCGGACTTGGATAAACTAGTTTGATACGATTTCTGAAGGGGTTGTCGTGCCAAGCACAAATCTACACTAAAGTTTACTGCACCCTGGGGTTCCTTCCATGTATTTCCAGTTTCCCTGTGAAAAATGTTCCAAAAAACTCAAAGTTCGCGATGAGAATATCGGCAAAAAAGTTCGTTGCCCCTACTGCCATCACACGATGCTGGTTAAAAAGCCGGAAACTCCGATCATTGATACCTCGATCGATGTTTCCACATCCACTTCCGCAACTTCTTCTGTGAAAACATCCGGCAGCCGGGGAGGGAAGAAACATGTTTCGAGCGGCTGGGCTGACGGAACCGAAGTCAGTCTCTCCAAGAGTTGTGTGATCGCCATTGGGGCATCGATCGTATTTCTCGTGATCATGTTCCCTTTTCGGACCTATTACCTGGGGGAATTGTTTTGGGCCCGGGGCTGGGTGCCATTCGCGCTGGTCTTTCTGATGAGCTGGTCTGCCTCGATTCTGGTTTTGAAATACTTCAAGCTGGCCAAACAGAAGGATTCGATGCTGTTTGATACGTTGCCGACTGATATTTCCGAGAATATTTCCGAGAAGACCGTTCTCAAATTCATTGAGCATGTCAAAAACCTGCCCGTAGATCCCCGCGAAAGTTTTCTAGTGAACCGGGTTCTACGAGGACTGGAACATTTCAGTGTCTTAAAAAGCAGTTCCGAGGTTTCCAGCCGTCTGCAGTCACAATCAGAAATTGACGCAACGGCCGTCGATTCCAGTTATACGCTGCTCAAGGTCTTCATCTGGGCGATTCCGATTTTAGGGTTCATCGGTACTGTGATCGGGATTAGTGCCGCGGTGGGGGGGTTTGCCGGGGGCATGGATAAAGCCGCGGATATCTCCGCTCTGAAAGCATCTCTGGGTAATGTGACTGGCGGATTATCCACTGCCTTTGATACGACGCTGGTCGCGCTGGTGATGAGTATGCTGGTCATGTTTCCCAGCAGTTCCATGCAGAAGTCAGAAGAGGATCTGCTGAACTGGGTGGATGAATACTGCAATGAAAATCTGTTGAAGCGGCTTAAGGAAAGCGAGTCTGGTGGAGGCGGAGGGGATGAAAAGGACCATCGACGCCTGATCCAGCGGACTATAGA
Organism: uncultured Gimesia sp.; assembly: GCF_937919775.1. Classification (GTDB taxonomy): domain Bacteria; phylum Planctomycetota; class Planctomycetia; order Planctomycetales; family Planctomycetaceae; genus Gimesia. The sequence goes on along the minus strand of NZ_CALFPF010000589.1, from coordinate 10,285 downwards.
TAAAGCGATGGCCGACCATCATGCGGAGCTCCAGACCTGGACCCAGAAACTGGAGGGTATCGGCAGTACCCTGTCCCAGCAAGTTATGAAATCCTGGGAGAAAATTGATGATAAGCTTCGCGCCCAGCAGGAAGATCAGCTCAACAAGGTCCAGCAGGTCATCGACAACTTGACGACGCAACATCATTCGGTCGTCGAACAGATGGAAGCCGTCGAACAAAAAATGACGGAACTGCAGGCGGCACACGCGGCAAATCTGGAGAAGATGAATGGCGAGGCTACCGAAATGACGGAAGCCGCCGGCGTGCTCTCACAATCGTTCAATGGGGTTCAACAGGGATTAAACGGACTCAATACGGTTTTATCTGACCTGGGAGAAAAACAGGTACTGATCCAGCAGGTCGAACTGCCTCGCAAGCGATGGGGGCTTTTCGGCAGCTCAAGGAAAGTGCGATAGCGTGGGTAAAAAGAAGAAAGAAAGTGGAGAAACGGTCTCCTTGTTTCCGTTTCTGAGTATTCTCGCTTGCGTGATCGGCGTGTTAACGCTGATGATCACGGCGATGGCGTTAAGCCAGATGGATAATCAGGACGATACCTGGAAACGCGCGGAAGAATTCGAAAAGGATCAGAATCAAATTACGGAGAAACAACAGGAACTCGATCAGGTCAAAAGTCAGATCGAAGATTTGTCAAAATTGAATCGCGACCTGATTCTGGCTCTGGAAGAGTTAAAGAAGCTCAAGCAGGAAAAAAGCAAACTTCCGGATGACATCACTCCGGAAGAAAAAGTGAAACTGCTGGCAGAGGCCAATCGTCTGACGAAACGCATCGACGAAATCAAAGACGACCCGATGACGCTGCAAAAGGAAATTGACAAGCTGAAAGCCGAATTGAACAAACGGGAAAATCCCGTCGCGGCTGAAGTCAGAATTCAGCCGGGCGGCACCGGCGTGGATCTGAACCCGACGTTTATTGAGTGTACGAAAACGGGAATCGTCGTTTTGGACGGTCCTTCGGCAGACTTGAGAATCCGCAGAGACGACCTGACAAAAAGTCTGCCTTTTGTGGAACTGCTGGACAAAATTGGTGCCCAGCCGAAAGGGACCGTCATTTTTCTGGTGCGGCAGGATGCCGTTTACACCTATAATATTGCTTCAGGTGTCGCCCGCTCCCGATTCTGTTCCAACGGAAAACTGCCCGTGGAAGGCAACGGAAAAATTGATCTGAGCAAGTTCAAAAACGCACCAGGTTAAACAGCACTACCAACGGCCGACCGCAGAGAATCTCCTGCTGATTTACAGCTTTCCTGCTGAACCAGAAGATTCAGGCTACGTGTGTCGATTTTCCCCACTACATAAAAAAAGCTCTGTCGAGATATTTCGACAGAGCTTTTTTAAATCGATTGTTCGTGGAGTGTGTTTATTTTCTCAGATCATAACACATCAGAACGTCCTGCTCCCGCAGGTAAAGTTTTCCGCCACAAATGACAGGATGCGCCCAGGCTTTGCCCAGGACCTGATCGGCTTTGAAGCTGCCTTTGAGCTTGTAATCTTCGGGAGTCGCTTCGATTAAAGCGACTTCGCCACTTTCATACCGGAAGATCAGATTCCCATCAGCAAAGGAGACGGCAGCAGAGCCAGCGCCTTCGCCACGAATCTTGCCGCCCCAGACGACTTTGCCTGTTTTCAGATTAAGGCAGATGGGGAATCCGTTTCCATGTCCGTGTCCGCAATAGAGATGGTCTTTGTATAAGATCATCCCGCCGTGATGATTTTGCAGGGTTTTGGCATCCAGGAAATAAACTTCTTCCGCAGCAATGCCATCACCGTCTTTTGAAAGTTTCACCAGGGCACTGCCGGTACCATATCCGGTGGAGCAGAAGACGTAATCTCCGGATACAATCGGAGTCGGAATATTGGCGACACCGTTGGCGACGGGATTGTAATTCCATAATAACATACCATCACTGGCGCGAACTCCGATCAGTCCTTTGCCTGTGAGCTGGACGTATTGTTTGACTCCGCCAGCATTGGAGATCACGATCGAGGAATAGCCGGCTCCTTCTTTGCCTTTTTCTCCCAGGTCTTTGACCGACGTCTTCCAGACTTCCTTGCCCGTGGTCTTATCGAGGGCAACCATCATGCCGTCTTTCCCGCCGGGAGTACATAAAACGAGATCGCCGTCGACCAGCGGGGATTCAGAAAAGCCCCACTTGGACATCATTTTTCCCTGCCACTCATCTTCGAAATTCTTCGTCCAGATAATTTCGCCATCGGCTACACTGAGACAGAAGATTGCTCCATTGGAGGAAATGGCATACAGGCGATCGCCGTCGATCGAAGGTGTGCAGCGTGCTCCGGGATAACCATGTTCCGGGTTCAACTCGAGCAGATTGGTTTTCCATAGGATTTTACCATCATCGGTATTCACGGCGATGACGGCCTGACCTTCCGGAAGGTTTCCGGTGGTGAATAAACGATTGTCCTTGATCGAAACGCCGGCATAACCTTTGCCCAGTCCGGTGGCAGTCCAGATTAATTTCGGGGGAGTCGCATTCCAGTCCTGAATGAGTCCTGTATCGCTGGAGAGATTCTGGCGATCAGGGCCTCTCCATTGTTCCCATGACTTTGAAAGTTGAGAGGGCTCTGCCGCAATTGAAGGCAGTGGAAGTCCGCAAACCAGCAAGGCTCCCAGGAGCAGGCGAACGGGCATTGAATAACTCATAGTCAATCAGTCCTTTTGTGAGATCTTTTAGACCAGGTGGGAAATTAAATTTGAGATTATCGCTGCCACTCTCTGTATGTGGATTTTCAGAAAACGGAACGATGGCCTCTTGGGGTAAGACACGGACGCAATAGACAATTATATGAGTCAATTCCAGTTGCTGCAATCAATGCCTGTAGATTCCTGGCCAGGAAACGCATGATTCATCGCGCGGTCGCGGGGACGGAAATCAGGGCAATCGAAACGCAGAACCGGTCGGGAAGTACAAATTCCTGTCGGCTCTATGCGGAGGGGTTCAAGACCTCGGCGACCCTTTGACGCAACTGATCCAGTGAGATTTCAGAAATGCGAAAGACTTTTAAAGCTGTCGTTTCCCCTTTGTACAACTCGATTTGCGATCGTTTCAGCTGGAGTCCCTCTTTGATCACCTTCAGCAGGGCTTTATTCGCTTTTCCCTTTTCCGGTGCCTGCGTCACACAGACCTTGAGCCTGCCATCATGAATGCCGTCAATCTGGTTCTTACTTGATTTCGGCTGAGCGCGAACGGGCAGCAGAATATCTGAGCCTTCTATTTCCAGATTTAATTGTGTGGTAGGGTCGATTTTTCAGTTTCCTGGCTGGTTATTCCAATCCCTCATACAGCGCACTACCAATGCGGACCAGAGTCGCTCCCTCTTCTATCGCGACTTCAAAATCTCCGCTCATGCCCATCGAGAGTTCCTTGAGTTGTATCCGTTCAGGCGAGACGGCCTGGAGTTGGTCGCGCAGTTGAGATAATTCGCGAAAGACGGGTCGTGCCAGTTCCGGGTCTTCACTGTGGGTTGCCATCGTCATCAGGCCGTCGATCGTCACATGCGAGACGGCACACATCGCATTCCAGTCGGATAGTAATTCCTCTCTGGCAAACCCTTTTTTATTCGTTTCACGGGAAAGATTGACTTCAATCAGCACATGAGGTCGCAGGCCCGCTTCAGCCGCAATGCGGTCAATGGCTGTTAATAACTTGAGTGAATCAACAGAGTGAATCAGGCTGCTGTACAAGATCGTACGCCTGATTTTATTGCGCTGCAGAGGGCCGATGAAATGCCAATGCAAATCGTCGGGTAGCAGTGGAGCCCGTTCTTCCAGTTGCGGGGTGCGGCTTTCCCCCAGATGAGTACATCCCAATTCTATTAACGCGGTGACCCATTCCATGCGGGCATATTTCGTGACCGCCACAAATGTGACCGACTCGGAATCGCGTTGCGAACGTAAGCAGGCGGCGTTGATGCGGCGTTGGATCTCTGTGTAATGATTGTGAATGACGCCTTGCAGGTCTTCCATCCCCGGGCTTTCCACAGTAGAGGTCAAGAGGTCTCATGTCTTTTGATCAGTATTGAACGTGATCAAGAAGACGGCAGGTCAATTCAAGTGCTTAGATTTTGATGGAATACCGCTGAGAACACGAGCCAGGCAGTGGCTTAATCAACAACTTTTCCCAGAAACCTGACACCATATTCCCAGAAATGTTCTTCCTGGACTTCCTTCCGTCTGACAACTTCCGAACGAAACCAGGTGACCTGATTGCCTTGTACGGGAACTCCAACATGTATCGTCGTCTGACGAATGGGCAGAGGATATATGAATGAAAGACCCGATTGTGAAATAGAACGGGACCAGACTTTAATCGTATCAACTTCCGCATCCTCGGCAGAATTTTTGTCAGGAATAGAAATCCAGACAATCCCGCGGAAGTCCTTGCGTTCGTGTGATCGTTTTTCGGAGTAGTGGACGTTGGTTCTTTTTTCAATACGATCCAACAGATCCAATACGCGCGAAATGGCACGGTTCTGTTTCTCAGTATATTGCTCCAAGCTAATCAGGCTCATCAGCCACATCCACTTAAAAAAAGTTATCAAGACAAATAGGAATTATCCTGACTCGGTTTCAATAGATACAAGAATTTACATATGTCTCTGTAAGGCAACTATAGGTCTTACCAGAATACAGTCAAATTCCTCCTGTTTAGAAATACTATTTTTAAATCATTGAGCAGTATGTGTTGTTTTGTAAACATTGAATTTTATATAGTTTCCAACGTTTCAAGAAATTTTTGCAGGCTGGTGACTTCTTCACTTAAACATCCAATAAACTGTTCAGCGGCACCCGCATTTCCGGAATCAATAATTTCTTTGACTGCTTCCTTCAACCTCTGAGTCGGCGTGAAGAGGTCTAATGATTTGCCATTTGATGCAGTGTTGGGGGCTCCCATCGCCATATCTTTTAATGTTGCTTCGAGTTCATCCTGATCCAGCGGCTTGAACATAATCTTCGCAACACCTAGCTCTTTTGCCAGCTTGAGGCGTTGGACGTCTTTGTCCTGGGAATTTTTTTCGAGTCGCAAAGCAGTCATCAGAATAAACTGGGGAGGATCAAGGGGGCCTTCGTCCGTAAATCGCTCTAAGGTTTGCGCTTCCCTGAATAAATCCACTCCGTCCATGCCACGCATCATCAAGTCCGTTACTACGATACTGATATCATTATCTGTCTTCAGATAATTCAATGCTTCGTAACCGGAAGTCGCCGAACAAGCCGTATACCCGAACTTTTCAACGAGTCTTGAATGGAAGTGACACGTGTAACCAACATCATCAACTACTAAAATCTTCATAACGATTGCCTTTGGGTTGAACCTGCATGTTCTGCTGATGGACTATGACCGCATTCTTGAACCATCAACATTTTTAATTCCGCGCTGAGTAGTGAAATTTCTTTTTCGAGTAAATGAAATTTGATCCTGGTTTCCTGTATTTGCTCTGATTTCCCATCATTTTCCAGCGATTGTAACAGGTGAAAAGGTTCCAGTTTCGTATAATTACTGATCGTTCCCTTACAGGCGTGCGCTGCGTCTGACAGCTTTTGAGAATCATTTTCTTCAATCGCCTGCTTGATATCATTCATCTGCCGGGGGACATAGCTCAAAAAGAGTTCGATCATTTCAGCGAGAAATTCAACATCCCCCATTGCCATGTCGAGCACTTCTTCTCGATTGATCAAACGCCAATTCCCAGGAATGGATGCGAGGTCTGATCTAGTCATAATAAAAAATCCTTGTCCCGATGCGCTGCGCATTCAGTGATGGATTCGGGATCAAAGACATCAATCCGATTCCGCTCGCGCTTCATAGCAAATTAAAAAAGCAGGCCTATGAATAAGATTAGTTTCCAATTTTGACAAAAATCAGAGATCATCAATTACGGAACCCATTCGAGGGGAGTTTTTATGTCGATTGTGCAGGCGGTGCTGATCGAAACAGATAAAGGGGCTAAAAACAGAAGGGCTGGCACGTTTGTTGGTATTAATGCTGTATTGCCATGGCATGAAATGAGGTGAAAAACCTACGAGATAGTTGAGGTGTTTGCGGCAAAAATGGTGCTGTCTCAGATTTGAAAGTCATCTTTCACTGCGGATCGTCTCAAATCTTCAAGCACTTCCCGAACAAGTTCTTCCGGGATTTCTTTAAACACTTCTACGCGTCCTACAGAGGTCGGCAGAACAAATCGGAGCTGGCCTCCGACTGTTTTCTTATCCAGTTTCATACGATCGATGATGTCATCCGTATTCAACTGCGTCCCTTCAGGCAGTAAAACCGGCAAACCTAATGCCTGCAATAACTGGATTTGCCGTTCTGTTTCGTGATGCGTGATCAAATTCAGTTTTTCGGCAAGATAACTGGCATAGACCATACCTATGGAGACGGCTTCGCCGTGCATCAACTCTCCGTAACCGCACAGGGTTTCAAAAGCGTGTGCAAACGTATGACCATAATTCAGAATCGCGCGTAAGCCAGTTCGCTCATGTTCATCCTGTTCGACAACTTCCGCTTTCAGTTCACAGCTACGGGCAATCACCGTTCGCAACACATCAGCAGATCGTTGGTTCAGCCCCGCGATATTCTGTTCCAGATAATGAAAGAACTGCGCATCCAGAATCACACCATATTTGACCACTTCTGCCAGACCACTGCGATAATCACGTTCCGGCAGGGTTTCGAGTGTCGAGGTATCGATGAATACACCCAGCGGTTGATAGAACGCGCCGATCAGGTTTTTCGCCTGAGGGTGATTGACCCCCACCTTGCCTCCCACCGAACTGTCAACGTGTGCCAAAAGTGAGGTTGGTACTTGCACGAAAGGCAGTCCGCGCACATAAGTGGCAGCAACAAAACCGGCTGCATCACCGATCACACCACCTCCCACGGCAATCACAACCGTCTGACGATCCGCCTTCATCGCGACCAGTTGGTCGTACAGACTGGAAATCACAGCCAGGGATTTCGATTTCTCTCCGGGTTCAATGACGGCAGTTTCCCATTTCCAGCCGCGCATTTGCAGGCTGTTTTCAATTTTCGGGGCATGCAATGCAGCCAGATTCCGGTCTGTAATGATCAACGCCGACTTGTTTCCTTCGGCAACCGTATTCCGGAACGCGGGATTATGATTCAGCCAGTTTTCCAGTGTTTCTGCGAACTGATCAAACTGGTGACTCACCACCGAAATGTGGTAACTGCGTGGTCCCAGAGCGACGTTGACATCCAGACTTTCAGTCACGTTGTATCCTTCATGATTGCAAAAAAATCAGGCTAGCCGGTTCGATCCCATCACAAATTCGGGCTGATATTCGACTTTAATATCTGTGAATTCTAATATGTCTATCGTAACTTTCGATTGTCTTGAAGTCACGTCGGATGATCCCGAAAACCGGGTTCGGATCAGGTTTTTCGGGGTGAGCACGTGACAATCCGGTGTTGATTGCTAAAATCGTTTTGAACATGACCAAACCAATCGACAGTCAGATAGAGTCGATGCAGGATCTGGTTCCCGTTTTGAGCCGAAGCCAAGGGCTTGCTGCTGTCATAGCGGCTCTCCGGTCGGGGCAAAGCGGGACGATTGACGGAGCCTGGGGGGGATCGTGCGCGCTGACGGCAGCGACCATCGCAGAATCCCTGAAATCCGCTGTATTAATTGTTCTTCCCCGCCTGGGAGAAATCGAAGAATTTGCCGGGGATCTGGCCAGTTTCCTGGGAAGAATGCCTGAAATCTTTCCCGCCTGGGAAACGCTACCGGACGAGCACGATGTGTCCGACTCGGTGTTTGGCGGTCGGCTGAGGGTGCTCAATCAACTGCTGCAGGCCGGCAGTCACCCGCATGTGATTGTGACCTCGTTTCCGGCATTGCTGCAGCCTGTTCCCAGTCGTCAAAAACGCCGCGAAGCGACCCGTACGATCAAAGTCGGGGATGAACTTGAGACCGATCCTTTTATGAGCTGGCTGATTGAACGCGGGTTCGAACGCACGACGGCCATCGAACTTCCCGGCGAATTCAGCATGCATGGCGGTATTCTTGACATTTACTCGCCCGATGCCACGCTTCCGATCCGGATCGAATTTTTTGGCGATGAAATCGAATCGATCAGGCAGTTCGACGTGGAAACCCAGAGAACCGTCGAAACCTGCCAGCAGGTGGAGCTCACCCTGATTTCTCCTGTTTCGGCAGAGGAGCAACGTTCTCAAAGGCGAACTGAAGCGAATGTTCAAGTCGACTCATCGGCAGAAAGTCTGCTGGATAATCTGCCTGCTAACACGTGTATCGTGTTAATTGAACTTCCGGAACTGGTTGAAGAAGGCAAACGTTATCTGGAGCGTCTGGAAAATCCGCGTGGATTATTCAGCGTGCCGGCGACGATCGCTCGTTGTACCGATTTTTCTACCGTCACGATTGCTCCTATTTCAGCTGAATCGACCGAGATTTCATGCCATCTGCAGATAGAATCGATCGAGCGTTTCACACGGGCCAAATCGGAAATGATTGAAGAGCTGGCTTCGATTACGAGTCCTCAGGACAGGGTTGTAGTCTGTTGTCATAATCAGGGGGAGCAGGATCGGCTGCGGGAATTACTCAATGAGTCCGAGCTGGAAATCGCGGGGCGCGTAACGACCTGTATCGGAAATCTGGCGTTGGGATTTCGGATCGTGCCGGAACATCTGGTCGTACTGAGCGACCATGAACTCTTCGGACGCGCTGACATCCGGCATAAGCCACGCAAACGAAAAGTCGAAAGCCGGGCGATCGACAGTTTCCTGGATTTGAATGTGGGAGATTATGTCGTGCATTTATCGCACGGCATTGCACGTTTCAAAGGGCTGGAACTGCTTGAGAAAGAGGGGTATCGCGAAGAACACCTTTCATTGGAATTTCGTGAAAAGGTGCAGATGTATGTTCCTGTTTCGCTGGTCCATCTGGTGCAGAAATATATTGGCGGCGGAAAACATGCGCCCCCACTATCCAAACTGGGAACGAAAAGCTGGGCGAATAAAAAAGAAAAAGCTGCGCAGGCCGTCCGAGATATGGCCAGTGATATGTTGCGACTGCAGGCCATGCGTTCTGCACAACCAGGCATCTCGTATCCCCCCGACAGCCACTGGCAAAAAGAATTTGAGGCCTCATTTCCTTATACGGAAACGGTCGATCAACTGCACGCGATCAATGATGTGCGTCTCGATATGGAACGGCCTCAACCGATGGATCGATTGATCTGTGGCGACGTCGGTTATGGCAAAACGGAAGTCGCAATTCGGGCCGCTTTTAAAGCCATCGATTCAGGCAGGCAGGTGGCGGTGCTGGTTCCCACAACGGTGTTAGCAGAACAGCATACGCGCACTTTCAGCGAACGCATGGCCGATTATCCGATCACGATCGAAGGTCTGTCGCGTTTCAAATCGAAAGCAGAGCAGCGTGTCATTCTAGAGGGTATGGCCTCCGGTAGCGTGGATCTGGTGATCGGGACGCACCGATTAATTCAGAAAGATATTAAATTCAAAGATTTAGGTCTGTTGATTATTGATGAGGAACAACGGTTCGGTGTGGAAGCAAAAGAAATGCTGAAGCGACTGCGGCTGCAGATTGACGTGCTGACGCTGAGTGCGACTCCCGTGCCTCGTACGTTGCACATGTCTTTGCTGGGGATACGCGATATTTCGAATTTGACAACGGCGCCCCGTGATCGTGTGCCCATCGAAACGAGGATTACCCGCTTCGATCCCGAACTGATCAGGCATGCGATGGTTCGCGAGCTGAACCGGAATGGTCAGGTTTACTTTGTGCATAACCGCGTCAACGATTTGCGGACCTACGCTGATCGAATCCAGCAGATTGTGCCCGAAGCCAGCATCGGAATCGGACACGGGCAGATGAAGGAATCAGATCTGGAAACAGCGATGCTCGACTTTGTTTCGGGAAAAAAAGATATTTTTGTCTGTACGACCATCATCGAGAGTGGCCTCGATATCCCGAATGCCAATACGATTTTCATACACGATGCAGGCAATTATGGTCTCTCTGATCTGCACCAGCTGCGAGGGCGCGTCGGGCGGTCCCATCATCGGGCCTATTGTTACCTGTTATTGCGGGATGGCCAGATTCTGACTTCGATTGCAGCGAAGCGGTTAAAGGCTATTGAAGAATACAGCGAGCTGGGTGCCGGATTCAAAATTGCCATGCGCGACCTGGAAATTCGGGGAGCC
>NZ_CALFPF010000588.1 GCF_937919775.1 uncultured Gimesia sp. | reverse complement strand
TTGGATAACAACACCTGGGATATCATTCTGATGTCGATTATGGCGCCTGATCCGCAAACGGCGTTTGAGCACTTCGAACAGATCCGTCAGAAACATCTTGATACTCCCCTTGTGGGCGCCTGTCCGACGCAGGGGACCTTTCATGTGGCCCGTTTTTTGACTGCGGGAATGCGTGCCTATATTATCCGCGATGAAGGGGGGGACTTTATGTTTCTCCTGGAAACGACGCTGCAGAGTGTAGTCGATTCTGTCAAAGCAGAACGCGAGCGATTTGTCTCCGAACGGTTGCGTGAAGAAATCGAGTCCGTGCGGAAACTGCAGGAATCGATTATCCCCAGCGATCTTGTTTCTCCCGACCGGTTTGATGTGACGGCCCGTTATGAGTCTTCGCAGATTCGGGTGTTTGGTGGTCAACCTGTGACGCTGGCAGGGGGGGACTATTACGATGTCTTCATGCTGGACGATGATAATCTGGTATTGTTAGTCGGAGATGCATCGGGGCACGGCATGAAAGCCTGTATGTCGATTATGACAATGCATACGCTGGTCGGCATGATTCGCTCAAACAAGTATTTAGATACTGCTGCATTTGTAGCCGATGTGAATAATCGCCTCTGTAATCAGGCCATCGTGAATGATGATGGCGGTTTTATTACGCTGCTGTATGGAATTCTGAATGCCAAGACCAATGAATTCCAGTGGACGTCAGCCGGAGCGCCAATTCCGATCGTGCATGAGCTGGAGACAAATAAAATCTATGAACTGGGGACCAATGATGATGGAGGTCTTCCGTTAGGAATTGTACCTGACATCGAATATGACATTCACACTTCGTATGTCCCTCCCGACAGCCGCCTGTTGATTTTTACGGATGGTCTGGCGGAAGCGTTTCCCGGAGAAAAAGAGACGTTTGGCGAATTCGGAATTCCCGGTATTATGAAGTCACTGCAGGAGTCCCGCTCAGCCAGTCTGGATTCCGCCCTGGAAAACCTGTTTCGCGACTCCAACGCTTTTACAGACGGATCTGGCAGACACGATGATACCTCAGTTGTATTATTGGGGCGAAAAAATTAGAGTTCCTGTATCGTCTGGCGCGACATGTCTGCTGATTGATATAGGGAAGTTTCATTTATGGCTGCTGATGCAGAGTTAAATCTGACATTCATCGAGAAAAAACTGGGAACTCTGGGACGGATTTCCCTCTACGCGGGATTAGTTGGAGTCTATAGTCTGATTCCCGTGCTCAAAGAAAACAGTAGCTGGCTACGTTTTTTTAATATTTCTGAAGACACCATCCGCTTCATTGAAAGTCTGGGCGACCTTTCTGCCAGCCTGCATGGGATTTTAGGTCTGGTGCTGGGTTTACTGCTGGTTTTCAGAACCAACAGTTCTTACGCGCGCTGGTGGGAGGCCCGTAAATTGTGGGGCCGTCTGGTGAATATCAGCCGGAATATGGCGATCAAATTTCGCGAATTTACCAACTTCGGCAGGGATGAACTCCGGGATCTGGCCGGGATCATTGTTGCTTTTCCGGAAGCGTTGCGAGATCACCTGCGGGAGGATGACGACTTCGCCATGTTTCCGGAGCTGGAGCAAATCGATCCTCCCCCCCGTCATATACCGGCTTACATTGCGGATTTGATCTATCGCAAAATCATTGGCTGGAAACGGTCGGGGGTAATCGACGGCGATGAATTAAGAATTCTGGATACGGAAGTCCGGGAATTAATGGAGATTTGTGGAGGGTGTGAGCGAATCCGCAGAACTCGGCTTTCCCCTTCCTACCGTCTCTTCGTTCGTCACTGTATTACTCTCTATTTGTGCACACTTCCCTGGGGACTGGTCGAAGATTTTGAATTCTGGACGGTCCCCCTCACGGTCATCATGGCCTATTTCATGATTGGCATCGAAGTCATCGCGCACTCGGTGGAAGAGCCTTTCGGCATGGATGAAGACGATCTGGATCTGGACGGTTTATGCATCACGATTCGCTCGACCGTGAATGAAATTCTGGATCGATTCGGGACGCAGACACAGTGAGACCTGCTGACCCGCAACTGCGAAAGCAGGCGGGTTCTTCAGTCAGAGGACGCTGGCAGACGGATCTGGGAAACGGGAGCCGAGGGGCAGGGCTACTCTGTGATCTGTTGCATGAAATTCGAGTAGGCATACCAGTCGGGATCTGTTTCCGTATGGATCTCAATCGAAAGCGGGGGCAGGTCGGCAACTGCTTCATTGAGAATCTGCAAGGCCTGCTCTGAATTTTGCAAGTACCACTGCCATTCACACATCTGGTTTCCCGTGATCAGCATCGTCAGAAAACCGACGCCCGCGTCCTGCCAGGCTGCGACCAGACGCTCTTCAAACTCATTCATGAGTTGCTGATCTTCCGGGCCGGGCATACCTGTTTCATTGGGAGACTGGTAATTCCAGATAATCTCAACTCGGGCAGGAAATTCCGCTGTGGAAATTCCCGGTGGAATGTCCGGTAACAGACGAAACAGGACGGTGAATTCATCCTCCATTGCCGTTGCGGTCAACCATTCCTGCTCTTGTTCGGGTTGATCTTCTATCAACTTTCCATCCCCTGTGATTTTGGTTGTGTCATGAGTGAGACAATAATTAATGTGATAAAACCTAACGGAATTGTGACCAGTCCCGGCTGGCTGAACGGCACAATCGCGTCTTTCGGGTCGAGGCCATAAATTCCAGTATAGGAATCGGCGCTCAACAGAATCCAGGCCAGCGACGAGATCATTCCCGTGAAAATCGCAACGGTGATTCCCTGTTTGGTGGTTTTTGGCCAGAACAGTAACATGACCAGCGCGGGGAGATTCGCAGAAGCGGCGACACTGAATGCCCAGCCCACCAGATAATTCACGTTGAATTTCTCAAACAGAATTCCCAGGATAATCGCAATCACTCCCACGACGACAGATGCAATTTTGGCAACCCGCACTTTTGCAAAATCGTTCATTTCGATTTTCATGAAGCTCGACATCAGGTCATGCACGACCGCGCCGCTGGAGGCGATAATCAGACCGCTGACGGTTCCGAGAACCGTGGTAAAGGCGATCGCAGAAATAATTGCGAACAACCAGTCGCCGATGCTCTTGGCGAGCAGGGGGGCTGCCATGTTCGAATTGGTCACATCCAGCGAGCCGCTGGTCATAGCGCCCAGTCCCATGAACAACGTCAGGATATAAAAGTAACCAATACTTCCAATACCGACGATTGTACTTTTTCTGGCGCTGGCCTGATCTTTAACGGTGTAATAACGAATCAGAATATGGGGCAGCGAAGCCGTTCCACAAAATAGAGCCAGCATCAATGACAGAAAATTCAGTTTTCCCCAAAGATCATCGCCGCGAATGCCGGCAAATTTCGGATGATTTCCCGGGCTAAGCACTTTCTTGCCCGAGGTTGGCTTGGGAAAATAGATTGTGACGACAGAGCCGTCTGCTTCCGAAATGGTTTCGGAACCCCAGAGGATAATCTCGCTTTCCCGGATCGTACTGAGAAATTCGGTCGGTCCGAGGGGTCCTGTTTCCGTCTTATCACCGGGTAACTTGCTGATGCGTCCCACGGGGTAAAAATCGGTCTCTCCCTCCC
>NZ_CALFPF010000587.1 GCF_937919775.1 uncultured Gimesia sp. | reverse complement strand
GGAGTTTGAGCTGGAAATCATTCTGGTATCAGTTCCTTATCCTGGAGCCAGTCCTGATGAAGTTGAGGAAGGCATCTGCCAGAAAATGGAAGAAGCCGTGCGCTCGATTGACGGGATTAAAAAGATGACCTCGATTGCCAACGAAGGTTCGGGGTCGCTGGTGCTGGAATTAAGGGCCGATGTGCCCGACGTGCAGAAAATATTGAACGAGGTCCGTTCAGAGATCGATCGCATTCCCAGTTTTCCGGAACTGGCTGAAGATCCGGAAGTGCAGCAGATCACGTTTCGGCAGGTGGCGATCGAAGTGGCTGTGATTGGCCCTGACAATGAGGATGAAAATGCAGAATGGGAGCTGCGGTCCGTTACGGAGCGTATTCGAGACGAACTGCTGCATCTCAAGTCGGTCTCGCAGGCGAATATTGCGGGCGCCCGCGATTTTCAGATTGATATCGAAATCCCGGAAGCCACACTCAGGAAATATGGCCTGACATTGCAGGATGTGGCGCGCACCGTACGCAGGGAAAATCTGGAACTGCCTGGCGGGAAATTGATTACCGATTCACAGGTCTTACTATTGCGTGGCAAGAATAAACATCTGATTGGCAGTGAAATTGAGAAGATTCCCCTGGTAACAGAAGCGGGCGGAGTTGTGTTAACGGTGGGTGATTTGGGCCGTGTTCAGGATGATTTTACCGATACGACGATGATCAGCGAAATTAACGGTAAACCGGCACTGTCAATTTCTGTAGAACGGACTGCACAGGAAGACCTGCTGGCGATCGTCGAGGAAGTCCGCGGCTATGTGAAAACCGCAAATCTGCCTCCGGGTTATTCCCTGGAGCTGTGGAAGGATCAGTCCATCGATGTTCGCGATCGAATGGATTTGTTAACCCGTAATGGATTCCAGGGACTGATTCTGGTTTTCATTACTCTGGCAATTTTCCTGGAATTTCGTTTGGCCTTCTGGGTTGCAATGGGGATTCCCATTTCCATGTTTGGCGCGTGTATCGTGCTTTATTATACCGGACAGACATTGAATATGCTTTCGATGTTTGCTTTCCTGATGGCATTAGGGATTGTCGTTGATGACGCGATTGTCGTGGGAGAAAATGTTTATGAACATCGCCAGATGGGCAAGTCGTTCATTACTGCTGCCATTGACGGTGCGACGGAAGTGTTACCTTCGGTCTGTGCTTCCGTCACGACTACCGTGATCGCTTTTATGCCTTTATTGTTCGTTTCGGGGATCATGGGAAAATTTATTGCGGTGATGCCGATCGCCGTGATTGCAATGTTATTAATCTCACTGCTGGAAAGTACATTTATCCTTCCTTGTCATTTGGCACACGGAAAAGTTTGCAAGGGGGAAAAGAACCAGGATCAGGAATTGGGTTTTGTAGGCCGCAAACTGAACTGGTTCATCGAGCGCTGTTATCAGCCGGTGTTAAAAGCGTCCTTGAATTATCCCAGTTCCACCCTGGCGGTGGCGGGTGCTCTCCTCTTGTTGTCCGCGGGACTGGTTTTGGGAGGCTTTGCTCCGTTTAATATCTTTCCGAAGACCGATTTTCGGATGATTGAAGCAACCGTGGAGTTTCCCGATGGAACTCCACAGGCGCTGACGGGAGAGACAACTCGCAAAATTCAAGAGGCCTTTGAAGCACTGGATCGAGACTATCAGAAACAGCATGGTAATTCCCTGGTCAAACTGGTCCGCAGGAATGTTGGTTTTGGAACGCGGGATGAATCGGGTGGTCAGGTTGGTGGCGCTATGGAGGGGAGCCATATCGGTAAAGTCAGTGTGGAGATTGTCGAAGCTGAGGAACGCACACTGGGGAGTGAAGCGATTCTCGAACTCTGGAGAGAACGGGTCGGTGAAATTCCCGGCGTTGATCGACTGACTTTTAATTCTCCCACGATGGGCCCCGGGGGCAAACCGATTGAATTCAAACTGTTGGCCAGCGGGAAACATCTGGATGAACTGGAAGCGGCGGTGGAAGCCTGTAAGCAGGAACTGGGAACCTACCCCGGCGTGAAGGATATCAACGATGACTCCAGCCCCGGCAAGTGGGAGTTCCAGATTAAAATCAAAGACAATGCCCGCGCAATGGGAGTCCCTCTGGCGGATGTGGCAGAGACGGTTCGAGCTACATATTACGGCGAAGAAGTGATGCGGCTGCAGCGGGGCCGTCATGAAGTGAAACTGATGGTTCGTTATCCGGAGGAAGAACGTCGTTCGCTGATGAGTTTCGATGATATTCGAGTTCGAACAGGAGATGGAGCCGAGCGACCATTAACGGAACTGGCTGACGTGACTGTGAAACGGGGTTACTCAGAGATCAATCGCATTGATCAGCAACGCTCCATTACCGTGTATTCGGATTTGAATGAAAAAGAAGGGAATGCACGCGAAATCGTACAGGCACTCAAGAAGCCGGGAGGTTTCATGGATCAGTTATTGACCAAATATCCCGATGTCCGGGTCCGCTGGGAAGGCCAGCAGGAACAGACGGATGAATCGGTCAATAGTCTGATTATCGGACTGCTGATCGCGCTGGCTTCGATGTTTGCGTTGCTGACTGTGGAATTTCGATCTTATATTCAACCATTGATTATTCTGGGGATTATCCCGTTCGGAATTATCGGTGCCGTATTTGGTCATGCAATTCTGGGCATGGAGTTGACATTGTTTTCATTATTCGGTCTGGTCGCTTTAACGGGGGTCGTGGTAAATGACTCGATTGTGTTAATCGATTTCATCAATCACCGCATTACGGATGGACTTCCGTTAAAAGCAGCCTTGATCGATGCAGGTCTGCGCCGTTTTCGACCTGTCCTGTTGACGTCAATGACAACGATTGTCGGTTTAGCTCCGATTCTGAAAGAGACTTCGTTCCAGGCGCAGATCATTATCCCGATGGCAGCCAGTCTGATTTTCGGGTTAATGCTGGCCACCATTCTGGTTCTGTTTCTGATCCCTACCTATTATTATTTATATGCCCGGGCGCTGGGCGCAAAACCCGACGAACCCTGGATCCGTAAAGTGGATGGTCAGGAAGACAAACCGGGCTATAATATTGATGAAGGTCATTTCACAGAAATCGCGCCGGTACAGACTTGAAATGTGCCGAATATGATCAAATGAATATATTCTTGCCAGTAGATAAGAAGTCTGGTTAGTATACGCCGACAGTTTGATCAGGAAGTCAATTTTTTTGCAGTCGGAAAGAAGTCGCTCTTCTTTTAGGTTTAGAATGATGAAACGCGTTTTACTCAAATCAAAAATTCACCGGGCTACCGTGACCGAAGCCAACCTGGAGTACAATGGCAGTGTGACGATTGACCGGGACTTAATGGAAGCTGCGGACATCATTGAGTATGAGCAAGTACAAATCTATAACATCACTTCAGGTACTCGCCTGACAACGTATGCGATTCTGGGGGAGGCAGGCTCCGGAGTGATTTGTATTAACGGAGCTGCCGCTCATCTTGTGAAACCTCAGGATCTGGTAATTATTGCCAGCTATGCTGAGTATAAAGAGAAAGAAGCGCGCCGGCATCAGCCCAAGGTGGTTCTCGTAGATGGACAGAATCATCCTGTTTCTACTGAGATGCCCCTTGCTTTCGGTTCTGAGTAGAAAGAA
>NZ_CALFPF010000586.1 GCF_937919775.1 uncultured Gimesia sp. | reverse complement strand
CCCGGAATCGCGGTTGAAATGGGATCATAATAGGAGCCCGCTTTTTTCGCCTTCGGATCACCTTTGATTTTGGGGTCCCATGTATCGATGTGACAGGAACCGCCGCCCAGCCAGACCATGATACAATGTTCTGCTTTTCCGACGGGCATCGGCTGTTTCTTGGCTCCATGTTTTTCGGAAGCCAGCAGTTGCTGCCAGGGAGATCCCAGAGCCGATGCCGCCAGACCGGTAACAGAGGCCTGCCGTAAAAAATCGCGACGTGTTGAATGAAATTCGTGCATGATCTACTCTTATTATGATTTGTGAAACGTTGTAATAAGTAAGTTCATTTTCCGTTTTGATTATTTGCAGCACTAAGGTACAAAGATAAATTCCGGAGAATTCAGCAGCGTCCAGAGTGCATCTTCATATCGATTCCGCCAGTCCTCTTTCAATCGCTCGGTTGACGGGTCTCCCTCATTCACAGCCTGCTCAAGCTCGACCTTGATCTCGTTCGCCCGCGGACTCAGGTGGTTCGACCAGCCAACCAGATTCCGCGGTAACGGTTCGCGGCTGACAACCACTATATTCTCGTTGATGCGATCAGCATAACCGGGCTGGAGCAGCTCCACAAACATTTGCATTTCACTGTCGGACGGTTCGCGGGTAAGTGTTTTCATTACCGTCTGCCTGATCAATTCTTCTACAGTCTGATTCTGCAAGGCGAGCTTCGTAAAATCGCTGTCGTCGGAAAGCCGTGTGAAGCGTTTGCCGACTACGCCATTCACGAGAATCGCCGGCTGCAGCGCGGTCGATGTATATTCCCTGTCGGTCATCGGATTCTGCCGCGTATCGCGCCAGCCGAAGGTTTTCATCAACGTAATAAATGGCTGACCAAAGGGAAGTGCCAGACTGGGTCGATCCCGTTCATTGGAAGGGGAAGTGAATTCCCAGGCACGGCGCGGTGTTCCCAGATCGAGAGAGCTGTGATAATCGCGAGAGCCGTCGATGTCGATACACATCCGCCCGGCATCCAGCGGCTTACCGCAAATCGCAAACAGGGAATCCACAATCTGCTCGGCTTCCATGCGGCGTAAAACCGGTGAGGAAAAATTATAAGTCGCATCGACCAGCGATTCAATTTTGGTCATGTCTGTTACCACCTGTCGCTGATACAGGTCTGATTCAAAAATCAGACGTGACAGGTATTTCAGATCGTAACCGTGAATGACAAATTGTTGTGACAGGTATTTGAGCAATTCAGGATGGGAAGGTTCCTGTCCGTCCCAGTCGTCAACGGGTTCTACGAGACCGTGTCCGAGATAGCGCTTCCAGACGCGGTTCACAATCACATTTGCAAAACGCTCGTTCTGCGGCGAGGTGATAATGGCCGCCAGTTGTTCGCGGGTATCTTTGGAAGACCGCAGATAATTTTCCGGAAATTTGCCCGGCTTGACCAGATCTTCAAACGTCCATTTCGGGGGAACATTTTCGCCCGGTAACAGAGTGACCGAGATAAGCATCGAATTCGATTTGAAATCGAATCCCGGAACTGAACTGGTTTTGGGAACTCCCTGGGGAGTCCGTTTTAACATCGCTGCCAGACTGAAGAGATCGCGTTGTTTGAAATCATGAAAGGGTGCATCGTGACAGCGGGCACATTTCATGTTCAAGCCCAGAAAAGTCTGGCCGATAATGTGTGCTTTCGCCGCCATCGGGGCATCGTTCTGGGAAGCCATTTCGAAGCCGGCCGGACCACCAAAGTATTTACTGCCCTCCATCATCACCAGTTCGGTCAGGAAGCGATCAAAGGGTTTGTTGTCGTAAAACGATTCGTGAATCCACCAGCGGAAGGGTCCCGTGTTATTCAAAGTCGGATTGA
Source organism: uncultured Gimesia sp. (assembly GCF_937919775.1). Lineage (GTDB taxonomy): Bacteria > Planctomycetota > Planctomycetia > Planctomycetales > Planctomycetaceae > Gimesia. The sequence goes on along the minus strand of NZ_CALFPF010000586.1, from coordinate 2,046 downwards.
CGATGTTCGGGTTCTCGGCCAAGACGTCCTGCCAATAGCCGACCCAGTTATCCGCCCAGGCGGGATCGTTGATCAGTCGATTTATCGCATTCGCGCGGCGTGTTTCCGGCTTGTCGGCCAGATATTCCTGAATCAGTTGGGGTGAAGGAACCGTTCCCGTGGTATCGAGGGACAAGCGTCGCAGGAAGGCGAGATCATTCAGCAGCGGTGACTGAGCAACTTTCTCTGTTGCCAGTCGCTGATTGATGAAGTGATCGATGGCATTGTTGGCTCGCAGGCCTTTTGCAGCAGCGGGTACTTTGACCTGAGGCTGCTTGAGTGTTTCTGCTTTCGCGAGTTGATGTCGCCAGTTCCAGTACTGGTCCTCTTTCGCGGAAGCTTCCCGGCGATGCTGTGCGTTGACGGCAATCAGATCGTAGCGAAATTTACGATCGAAGGGGAGCCAGTCTGCATCGGTCAACATGACCACGTCAGCAGTCGTCGTCAGCAATTGGAAGTCTTTACCGGGATCGCCGATGAACACGGCAGTCTCACCAAAATCGGGTCGATGACTGAAACCGCCGACAATCATTTCAAAACGAACGCGATGCGGTTTACCGTCTCCCGTATATTCAATCACCTTTTCCTGGTCGCCGCGGTGCAATGGACGAACATGCGGAGCCAGACTGCGATCGACGTCGAACACATGGCCGTGTGCGCTACCGGAAATATTGTGGAATCCGGTTTCTGCGACCAGTTTTTCGTCAATAAAGAGCCGCGAGGCATTGCGGGCGCGAATCAAAATCCGCTTTTTTCCCTGGGGAATTGTGATCTGCGACATCGCCCGAATCAGAAACGGATCAGGACGATCGACCTTCACGCCCCGCTCGGAATAACGGTTGGGAATATCGATCAGTGCGAAATGAGGCTGCGTGAATGTTTCTGCATGACGAGGAGGACGGAAGCCCCATGACTTTCGATTGGGAATGCCTTCATAGACGTCAACCTGAACCCGGTCGGCGGGGATCGCCGTCCAGTCAATGCGGGGCTGAGGAGCCACATAATCAAAATGCGAGGCAATCTGTTTGGCCGACAAGGCGGTTCGGTACAAGGCAACTTCATCCAGCCGTCCGTGGAACGAACTGTTTGCAGAACCTCCCATCGAAGAGCCGAGCCAGAGTTCGTCATTATCTACGACCGGAGCCAATGTCGTATCGCCGCCCATGTCCCACTTGCCGGAAACAGCCTGGCCATCTACATACGCTCTCAGGCTTTTCTGTTTTCCGAATGTATATGCCACGGCAACGTGATGCCAATTGTGTGAACTGATGCCGGCACCGGTAGAAGTCCAGCGATGATAGTCCGCCTTAGCGTCTTTCTTTTCCGGTAAACCGCGAAACAGAAAACTGATTTCAGAACCGGTGACTCGGAAACCATAGTTCTGATTATCCCGCGCCTCTCCCTGTCGGCCGGTACGACCTTTACCAATGATGTAATAATGACGGCCCGATTCAACGGATTCCAGATTCACCCACGCTTCCAGCGTAATCGCATCGCCGGCGGTAAAATCAATGATACTTTTCTCGCCCGGATCAACAACGCGGAGGAAACCTGCTCCCGGTGTGAATTCCGCAGCCTGATTGTCCGGCTTGAACAGAGGAAAATCGGATGGCCTGGGACCTGCTGAGGTTGCGACATTTTTACCCTGCAACAGAGCCATCAGCGGCTTGGATGTTTTCTGATCTGCTTTGCCCTTGTTGTCGGCACGAACGCCGGGAAAACCCTCTTTTGATTGCTGGTCGAAAGTCCAATAGACCGTCGGTTTATCTGAGAGAATCAGTTCGCGGTAACTGGTATGGGGTTTCCTGGCTTCGATTTCCGCAGCAGCAGGGCTCGATAACAAAAGCAGGGCGAGCAGACAGACCAGGAAAGAGAAGGAACTCTTAATGAATGCCAGATATTTCATAGCAAGCAAATCCAGATTAACGGGTTCTCGGAAGAGAAATCACAGCAGGCGAGTTTTATAGAGGTAAGGTCAGCAAAGGGTCTCAACTCAATAAACAATAC
>NZ_CALFPF010000585.1 GCF_937919775.1 uncultured Gimesia sp. | reverse complement strand
ACCACCCGTTTGATAACTGGAAACGCGAACAATTTCACGAACTCGCGGCGTTTTTCCATCCCTCCACTTACAGCATGCCAGACAAAGATGATCCGACCGCCAAAACGGTAGTTCAACCCCGGTTTCTGCTGGGAGAAAAACCGCATGAAAAAATGAAAGCCGATGCGCGACGGGTCTCGATTGCCGCCTACCTCGCATACAACCCACAAAACTACTGGTTTGCCCGCGCTTATGTGAACCGAATCTGGAGTGAACTGCTCGGCGATGGTTTCTACGATGTCGACAGCCTGGGACCGGACAGTGAGGTCATTCACAAACCGGTCGTCAACCGGATCGCGGCTAACTTCCGATACAAAGACTTCGACCCCAAGTGGGTCTTTCGGCTGATCATGAATTCCAAAATCTATCAGCGCGAAATGCGTACTATTTCCTCTGCCTCAGAACTGTTTACCGCGGTCAGACCTGCCCGCTTACGCCCCGACGTGGTCGCCGCCTCGGTCGAAAATCTGATTGGGGAAGACAAAAAACTGCATCAGGAGATCATGCAGGTATTTGACATGAATCCCTCTCTGCCACAAGCGGCACTCGAAGGCTCCATTCAACAGGCGTTGCTGATGATGAATAATACGGCCCTGCAATCGAAGCTGTCTCAAAGTGATCTGAAAAAGCGGCTGGCAACCATTTCATCCGACGCAGAAATGGTGCAGGAACTGTATTTGAACGTGCTTGCCAGACACGCCACCGAACAGGAAGTTCAGCGAAACATTGATTACCTGAAAGATTCTCCGACGCGCGATGCAGCCCTTGATGATCTGGTCTGGGTCCTCATCAATTCCACCGAGTTTCGTACGAAACGCTAGCCATTTTCAACTACAGGAAACATACAATGCAGACAGATGCGCTCCTTCATCTGAATTTAAATCGACGCGGCGGAATTTCCAGAAGAAATTTTCTACAGGCAGCTTCACTGGGGATATCCAGTTCCTCTCTTCTGACGCAGTTCCAGTTAAACGCCGCCGAGTTGAAAAAAGCAGGTCGCTCCTGCATTCTGGTCTGGCTGGCAGGTGCGCCGAGCCAGATGGAAACCTGGGATCCCAAACCGGGTACTCCCAACGGAGGCGAAACCCAGAAAATCAGTACGCAAACTCCTGGGATCGAAATTGCCGGTTATTGGCCGAAGATCGCTGCGGTGATGAATGACATCGCCGTCATCCGTGCGATGACAGGAAAAGAGGCGGCACACGAACGGGGCACCTACCATCTGCATACGGGCCACCGCATGCTGGGTATTGAGAAGTTCCCGCACTTCGGTTCCGTCGTTGCGAAAGAGCTTGGTGATCCGCAATCCGACATCCCCAATTTTGTCAGCATCGGCCAGACGCTGAGCTCGGGCTTTCTAGGAGTTCAGGTCGCACCGTTTATTATCGATCGCCCCGGCCAGTTACCGGAAAATGTTTTGAATGGTACACCCGAGTCACGACAACAGCGCAGACTGGCTTTATTAAGTCAGCAGGAAAGTGATTTTGCTGACGCAGGCGCAGCAGCGCTCGTCAAAGAGCAAAGCAAGCTGTACCAGAAAGCAAATCTGATGATGCTCTCACCCCGGTTGAAAGCGTTCCAGTTCGACGATGAACCCGCCACGATGCAGGAAGCCTATGGCAAATCACAATTGGGGCAGGGACTGCTGGTGGCGCGACGGCTTGTTGAAGTGGGCGTCCCGTTTGTCGAGGTGCGCACGGGAGGCTGGGATATGCATAATAACGTCTTCAAAGGCATGGAACGTCGGGCTCCCGAAGTCGACCAGGGTTTATCGCAACTCCTGATCGATTTAAAGCAGCGCGGGCTGTTAGACAAAACGCTGGTTCTTTGTATGGGCGAGTTCGGACGCACTCCCAAAATCAATGCGCGTCCTCCGATTCCAGGCCGCGATCACTGGGTCAAAAACTTCAACCTGCTGATGGCGGGTGCCGGCATTAAAGGGGGACAGGTCATCGGAAAAACAGACGCCAATGGTCAGGAAATCGTGGACTCCCCAGTCCAGGTCGACGACCTCTTTCGTTCGATGTGCAGAGCCATGCAGATCAACGCCGACATGGAACTGCACACACCCATCGGCCGCCCGGTAAAACTGGTCGAAAGCGGCGAAGTCATCAAAGGACTCTTCGGTTAAACCGCCGACAGCTCAACTGTAATTGACAGACACGATCAGGATTTGATATCGATCGAAAGCTGATTCGCTTCATTCTTGACAGGCACGATGTAGTCACTCGAGGTTTCACTCAGGTATTTGTCAGGCATCCCTTTCGTTCCGATAAAAAAGACCTGGTAGTCCCCGGGGGCCACAGGGTCTGCAATGGTAAATTCCCCTTTCTTATCAAGATCTCCCTGGATAAGCGTGCCATAATCTAGTGAATACAACCCGACCTGCCCAGATGTGACCGGGCTGCCATTCAGGGTCACTTTTCCGGATACGGTCGCAGTATCAGCAGGTTTTTCGGGGGTCTCCAACTTGGCTTCACAACCAGATAGAACCGTCCCTGAGAAAAGAATCAGCA
>NZ_CALFPF010000584.1 GCF_937919775.1 uncultured Gimesia sp. | reverse complement strand
TTAATTCCTGAATCACGGATTCTGCTTCAACGACGGGCAGTCCCGCGATGGAAAATATGAAGGGCCGCTTCAACAAACGTTGCTGCAGTTCTTTGACCGTGATGTTTTTGACTGGATGAACAACATCGGGGGCGATTTCCGTTAAGGGGTCGAGAACAAAGCGACGGTACCAGCAGGCCGGATGGGGAATGACCAGTCCGGCCGATTCGAAAATCAACTGATCGTAGAGCAGCAGATCCAGATCGAGCGTGCGGGCACTCCAGCGCACTTCACGAATGCGTCCCATTTCTGCTTCGACGGATTGTAATTCGACTAACAATGCTTCAGGCGAAAGGCTGGTAAAAAGCTGAGCCGCGCCGTTCAGAAACGTCACATCGGTTTGACTGCCTACGGGAGCGGTTTCAATCCATTGGCTGGTTTTGACGAGAGAGATTTCAAGATGCCGGTTGAGCCGATCCAGAGCCTGGGAAAATGTTTCACGGACATTTCCCTGATTTCCTCCCAAAGCGATAAAGCAGTCAGGCATAGCCGTTCCATCAGACTGAAGAAAATAGTGTTTTGTGCTGTCTTGATTGCAGTTTAGTCAATCAATTCAGAAGTGCAATTCCACAGGACGTGGATTGAGTGGCGGGAAATGATGTGCGAGAAAGCAATGGAAGTGGACACAGAACAGAAGCTTAACCGTGATTTTGCAATTCCGTCGTGGCGTTTTCGAATAAGGCGTTCGTCTTCGTTCCTACCGCAGCGATGGCGGCGATACAGACCATGACAATCGCGGCCAGCATGACAGCGTATTCGACCGCAGTCGGACCATCTTCTTCAGCAAGCAAGCTTTTAAGAAATTGCATCTCCGACAATCCTTAAGACGAGTGGCAGTGGATATCGCCAGTCTAAATATAAAGTGAGCGGTAGAGTGATATGATTCTCGCTGCGAGAGCCAATTCCATGTCTTCAAACATACCTCATTTTTGACAACGGGCTCTGGAAAAACTTGAAAAGTTGACATAAATTTGTGTTTTGAGGAAGCGAAACCGGAATTTTCGAACAGGAATTACTGGGAATCGCTGTTGGGAGTCTGTTCAGACTGGCATATTCGACGGTTCCCTGTCACAATAAGCAGCACAGAGCGGCTTCTGTTCCCTGAATCTTAATTTGATCAGGAATAGTCAGGAGTTAGGTTTGTGCGAATTGTTTCGCTGATTCCCATTTTTTGAACCTTATTGGATAGGATACAATTGTTATGGCCAAAGAAGAGGCCATTGAAGTCGAAGGTACAGTGACAGAGGCACTGGCAAATACTCAATTTCGAGTAGAACTGGAAAACGGGCACCAGGTTCTGGCTCACGTTGCGGGGAAAATGCGAAAACACTTTATTCGTATCGTTCCTGGAGACAAAGTTGTGGTAGAAGTATCACCCTATGACCTGAACCGTGGACGTATCGTCTACCGGGAAAGATAACCGGCGTTTTTACAGCCAGCCACGTTACCAGATCCAGTTGCAGGTTGATTCACTTTCGCGGTGTGATCCCTTGCTTTTTATTTCACTCTGGACACATAATCGAATCGTTCTCATCTCCTAGCCAGGTTTGCGCCCTAGTATTATGCCCGATCCATCAGCGAAGCAGGAGTCTCTTCCGTTTGTGCAAATCTTTACCGATGGTGCCTGCCGGGGCAATCCGGGACCGGGAGGCTGGGGAGTCATTCTGCGACATCCTTCAACCGGAACGGAGAAAGAGTTTTCCGGCGGCGAGGCGGTCACGACGAATAATCAGATGGAATTGCTGGCAGTGATTTCCGGACTGGAACTATTAACACGAACTTCGCGTGTCGAGGTCATTACCGACAGCGTTTACGTTGCGAAAGGTTCTCTGGAATGGATGCCGAACTGGAAAAAAAACGGCTGGAGACGCCGCGAAGGCAAGAGCTGGAAGCCGGTGAAAAACGAAGAACTCTGGCGGCGGTTGGATTCGCTGCTGGAACGACACGATGTCAAATTCACTACGATCAAAGGCCATAGCGGCCACCCGGAAAATGAACGTTGTGATGAACTGGCAGTCGAATTTGCGGTAAAACTGCAGAATCAATCTGATTTATAACCATCTGGTTCTGGAATGCGATGACCGAATCTCCTCTGGAAACTCCTGTTCAATTTCTTAATGGAGTGGGAGCGGAACGCGCAGAGTTGCTGGCGAAAATCGGGATTGAAACCGTCGAAGATTTGCTGTGGCATCTGCCGCGCAGTGTGCTTGATTTAACGGATGTCCGCCCGATTAATGAGCTGGAAGAAGACCAGCCCGCTTCCGTCTGCGGCAAAGTGGTTGATCTGGATGCCCGCACGATTTCCCGCGGTCGCACGATCACGGCGATCCTTCTGGATTGCGGAACCGGCTTTCTGAAAGGGACCTGGTTTAATCAACCGTGGGTCATCAAGCGTTTCTTTCAAGGTCAGTTTCTGATGTTCTCGGGTAAAGCGAAACGCCGCTCGGGAAAGTGGGAGATGTCGCATCCTCAATATCAGGTGCTGGAAGAAGACCTGGACGATCCGCAAGGCCTGATCCTGCCGAAGTACAGCCTGACCGAGGGCATCAAGATGTATCAGATGCGGCGGATGGTTCGGGCCGCCGTCGATGAATACGCGCAGCTGATTCCCGATTATCTGCCGGAAGCCTTTCGTCAGGAACACTCTCTGATTCCGCTTTCTCAAGCTGTCATTCAGATGCACAAACCGCAGACGATGGAAGAATACCATGCCGGCGTGCATCGCGTGATCTACGATGATCTGCTGGAATTTCAGTTGGGACTGGCGATGCGCAGGCGACTCTGGACCTGTGTAGATAATGCGCCGCTGCTCAAAGTCACCGCCAAGGTTGATGCGCGCATTCGGCGACTGTTTCCGTACGACTTTACCGAAGGGCAGAATCAGGCCGTCAAAGAAGTCAGTGCCGATTTGGCTTCCGGTCGCGCCATGCATCGCATGCTGCAGGCAGATGTGGGAGCCGGTAAAACGGCGATTGCCATCTACGCAATGCTGGCGACGATTGCCGGCGGTTATCAGGCCGTGCTGATGGCACCGACGGAATTGCTGGCGGTGCAGCATTGGGAAACGATCAATGATATTTTGAAACACAGCCGTGTCGAACGGTGTATTCTGAGTGGCAGCTTAACAGCAGCACAGCGAAAAACGACGCTGGAGCAGATTGCATCGGGTCAGCAGCAGTTGATAATCGGCACGTCGGCCGTGGTTCAAAAAGATGTGAATTATCACGATCTGGGACTGGTGATTATCGACGAGCAGCATAAATTTGGCGTGATGCAGCGGGCCCACTTTACCAGCGATCAAAAGACGCCTCACATGCTGGTGATGACGGCGACACCGATTCCGCGCAGTCTGTGTCTGACCCAGTTTGGCGAACTGGATATCTCTGTGAATTCGGAATTACCCCCCGGACGGCAACCGGTGATCACGAGCCGAATTTCAACGACGCCCCAGAGAAAAAAAGCGTGGGATTTTCTGCGGGCTCAAATTGCCGCGGGCAGACAGGCTTATATTGTCTGTCCGAGAATCGATTCGGAAATTGAGCAGAACACCCGCTCGAGTGCAGAAGAAGTGTATCGCAAGCTGCAGCAGAGTGAGCTTGCTTCCGCCTCGATCGGACTGGTACACGGTCAGATGGACCGGGAAGAACGCGCTCAAATCATGAACCAGTTCCATCAAGGGACAATCCAGGTTCTGGTTTCCACAACGGTCATCGAAGTGGGAGTGGACGTTGCCAATGCGACCTTAATGGTGATTCTGCAAGCCGACCGGTTCGGTTTGTCTCAGCTTCACCAGTTACGCGGTCGGGTGGGGCGTGGCATCCATCAGGGCCATTGTTTTCTGTTTTCTTATACCGAGAATGAAGACGCCCAGCAGCGGCTGGCGGTCATGGAACAGACGACCGATGGATTCGAAATTGCCGAAGCCGATTTTCAGGCGCGCGGGCCGGGCGATATTTTCGGAACCAGACAGCACGGCGATCTTCCGTTGCGCGTTGCTGATTTGAGAAGGGACGAGGCGATTTTGCACGAGACGCGGGAAGTGGCATTGCGTCTGGTGGAAAAAGGGGAATTCGATCAGCCCCGGTTTGCACCGTTGAAAATTCGCGTATTAGATCGATTCGGGCAATTGATGGATCTGGGGCAAAGCGGCTGAGATTTCAAGACGGACGCTGAATCAGGTCCAAACTCGATTCGAAAACCAGGCAGCCAGCGTCCCGCAGGTGATCACCGGAAACCAGGCCGCCTGATCCGGTGAAATCAGCCGGGTCGTCCCCATGAAGAAAAAACATTGATTGATGGCAAACAACCCCCCCATCACGAATGCGCAGAAGGCAATATTCAAAATCTGGCTGCGACTTTCTTTCCGAAGTACAAACGGTATCGACATCATTACCGCAATCAGATTCATGAACGGGCGGGTTAACCGAAAATGCAAATCCATCGTCTGTTTTCGGATCGACAGATCGCTGAAAGAGGGATTATTGATTCTGGCAATCAGCTCGGGAGTGGAAATCAGCGAACTCGTATTCCGGTTGCAAAGCTGATCACAGCCCACATCAGACACGATAAATATGTCCTGCGGTTCATCACCGGGAAGAATCATTTCCTTTGCAAATTCTGCGATTTCCAGTTCATCGTAACGAGGAGAGGCATTCTTGAGTAACCAGCGTCCCGGCGTCTCTGAAGTTTGCGACTGGTAATAAGCGGCGCCCGATTTCACCGTCACAAAATCATGCACGGTCGGTTTGGACAGAACAAATTCTGCATTCACCATCTTTTTTTCCGTCAGCAACATTTCCTGCCCGTTGATCATAATCCTGGTACTGAAATCATAAACGGGCTCCACAAACTGAGAGCTGGTCCCAAGATCGCCCCGTTCTGCCTGCACCTTATCGGCGATACGCGGAATTAACAGTTCCTGGTTGGCAACGATAAAACAGTTGACCGTAATCGTGGCAAACGCCAAAGGAATCGCCAGTCGATAGGTGGGAATGCCTGCAGAAAGTATTGGGTTGAGTTCTCCGTGGCGCACCATCAGCGAGAAAACAACCACTCCCGCAAGCACAGTCAGAATCGGACTGACCATGTCAAAGAAAATACTGGATTGATACAGATAAAATTCCAGCATCAACCACAGCAGGCTGGTTGATGAGTCATCTTTCACACCCACCTGAAAACCATCAATATTGGTAAATCCGTCAAATACGACATACAAACCATAGGTGGCGATGAATCCAATGATGAACACATGGAAATATCGCTTTAAGAGATAACGGTCAAAGGTTGTAAACACGTTTTCCAATCGCAGTCTGGGGCGGATCTTTCGATCCGTGAAATGATTCAGAAAAAGGGGCGCGTATTACATAGGAATCGTTCAGATGGGTCAATATCAGGAAAACCGGGATTCCACAGACCGGGAAGTATACATTTTTACACACAGCAAAATCGGTGCAATTCACCAGAAAAAGTGGCGTAAAGAGTCGATTTTGAAGAGCGGGGAGAAAAAACACTTCCATAAGTGATTTTAATAGTAGAACTTGTGCAACAAATTTACATTTAGAAAGTTTCCAACTCTCGACATTTAAATTTCGTAG
>NZ_CALFPF010000583.1 GCF_937919775.1 uncultured Gimesia sp. | reverse complement strand
TGGTTTATTCGTTCGGGTGAATACTGAATTTGGTAACACCATTAATAAGCTCGATGTCCCCGCCATCTTCAATGATGATATTACTCATGTTATTACCGAAAACCTGCAAATCTATGGTGCGCCGGGAGGCCAGATGGATGCAGCAGGTAATCCAACCATCAATGGTCGCCTGAAAATCAATCCGGGAGTCGTTGTAAAACTTTCTGGAGCCCGTATTGAAGCGGAGCGTGGGAGCGCCCAGCTCATTGCAGAAGGAACAGAAGAAAATCCGATTATCTTCACATCGTTAAGTGATGATCGTTATGGCGCGGGAACAACCTTTGACACATCCAATGATGGAGTGACTGCATTTGGCCCGGGTAACTGGGGTGGAATCATCTTCAACGCCGCCTCATCTGGCAGTATTGATCATGCCTTAATCACGAACGCCGGCGGGTTGGTCCCCATCGAAGGCGGCTTCGCTAATTTTAACGCGATTGAAGTTCATCAGGCAGAGTTTCGTATCAGCAACAGCATCCTGGAAGACAACGCCAGCGGTCAAACTGGGTCTAACCGAAATGGCCGCGGTAACAATGGCAGCGCCACAATTTTCGTCCGCGGTGCACAACCCATTATTGTTGACAATATCTTCCAGAATAATGCCGGAACCGTCGTCAATATTGATGCGAATTCACTCGACTATAAATTCAAATCTGATTATGGCCGCACAACGGGTTTCACCGACGCTTACCAGCAGTTCCCGGACAATCACGGCGCTCTGGTCCGACTCAACCGCATGGAGAACAACGGTCTCAACGGCATGGAAGTTCGCGCCGCCCTGCTCGATACGGAAACGATCTGGGACGATACCGATATCGTGCACATCCTGCGTGGAGAAATTCAGGTAAATCAGCACCACACATTCAGTGGCATCCGGTTGCAGAGTAATCTCGATGAAGGCCTCGTTGTCAAACTGGACGGACCTACCGCAGGCTTTACAGCAGATGGGGTTCCGCTGGATATCGAAGACCGAATCGGTGGTACCGTTCAAATCATCGGACAGCCTGGTTTCCCGGTTGTGCTCACATCACTGGCCGACGATACTGTCGGAGCCAGCTTTACTCCTGCCGGATTTCCTCAGACCGATACCAACAATGATGGCAGCCTTTCCACACCTTCAGCCGGCGACTGGCGCAGCATCCGACTGGACCGCTACAGCAACGACCGAAATGTTGTTGTACGTTTCGAAACAGAAGGCAATAACACAGGTGGCGTCGATACCAACAGCAACCCTGGATTTGCACAAAACCTGGGAGTTTTGGCACCAGATGAAATCAGCGGTGATGAAAACAGAGCACTCGGATTCGACGTACATGGTAATATCAGTGCTGACGCCCCGAACGATGTTGACGTCTACAGTTTTAATGCCACTGCGGGAACCGAAGTCTGGATCGACATTGATCGCACTTCATCGGCCCTCGATACTGTGGTTGAGTTGGTGAACATCTTTGGTGCTGTTATCGCAAGATCTTGGGATTCATTTGATCCTGCCACACTGGGTGGAACGGCACAAGATCTCACAAAAACCGACTATCTACTGGGCGATTTTTATTCACAAAACAAAGGTGACGCCGGATTTAGAGTTATACTCCCCGGTGCTCCCGGGGCTGTCGGCACCTATTTCGTTCGTGTGCGCAGTCAACCAGAAGCTGGCAATGAAGCCGACGTGACTGGCGGTCAAACTTCTGGCGAATATCAGTTGCAGGTTCGGCTCAGACAGGTAGATGAAAAGCCTGGTTCCACTGTCCGTTATGCAGATATTCGGTTCGCAACGAATGGCGTGGAAGTCCTGGGACAACCCGCACACTCACCGCTGCTCGGTGAATCATCTGAAAAAACCGGGGACAATAATAGCATCAACAACGCTCAAGGGCTGGGTAACCTGCTGACCAGTGACCGCAACACTCTGGCTGTTTCAGGAACGCTTTCCGGCGACTCCGACGTTGACTGGTACACATTTGAAATGGGTTACGACCTGATCCAGGTAATTGGTGGCCGTAGTGACGGAGCTAAAACATTCTCAACCATCTTTGATATTGATTATGCAGACGGCTTAACACGCGGGGACACGACTCTCTCCGTCTTTGACGATCAAGGCAGACTGATTCTGATCAGCCGCGACTCTAACATCGAAGACGACCAGGCAAACAACGATACCGAGGATTTGAGTAGCGGAAGTTTCGGCACCTTTGACCCTTACATTGGCTCAACACAGCTTCCTACAGCAACACCGGGAAGCACCTACCGTTACCATGTGGCGATTTCATCAAATGCACGCTTACCACAGGCCTTGAATGCCACCTTTAATTCCACCGGCTTAAACGAACAAATCCGGCTGGAACCAGTCAGCTCTGTCCAGAGAATCGTGGAAGATCATATCGGTTTCAGTGGTTACACTTCAGGAAATGAGTTAGCTGGCAGCACATTTGTAGTGAACCCCACGACTCCGAGTATTTTTGATATTTCCAGTACCACAACATTAACCACGAATGTGACTGCTTTTACATTGGCAGATGTGAACCTATACATATCACAAGGTGATCGGCTCAGAATTGCAGACGCCTATGATGGTCGTGTCCTTGATTCTGTCGATGGACTTGATCCTGATTTGGCAGGTATCCCAAGAACTATCGATATCGGCGCACTGTCAACAGCGGGCAATGATTCGACTTCTGATATTGCGATTCGCTCGGATGGTCGTCTCTATAGTTATGAAAGCCTTACAAATGTTCAAAATACTGCAGGACGCTTGCGGGAACTCAATGCAGGCACTGGAGCGACTATTTCATCATTCGATGATGGAATTCCAAATATAGATACAACGGTTGGTGCCTTTAATGATCCAGTAAGATTGACTACCGATCTTGTCGGTGCACTTGCCTTCCAGCGAACTGGTGTTGCTACCTACAACCTTTATTATGCGGTCAATGATGGTAATATCAGCACTCTCTACCAGGGAAATCCTGCCAATGGAGATGCCGGTGATAATAAATCCGTTAGCTCTACCAATCCTGCCGACGCAGGAAATACATTTACCGTAAGGGGAGATATTAGAGTTGCGGGGGAAACCATAGGAAATGTCACAGGGTTGGCTTTTCGGGGAATCAATTCATCATCCAGTCAATCGCAACTCTATGGTGTCACTGAAGACGGATATTTTTTAACCATCAATCGTGCTACTGGTTTAAGTACTGGTATCGATTTATCGGGTCAAATCAGCGGTAACTTTGCCGGGCTCACCGCAGCTCCGCAAAACCTGAATAATGGAGCGTTTCAAGACCTGTTGTTTGCAATTACTGACTCCGGTAACCTGTACGCAATTAACCCCGCAACGGAAACGATTCTGACTACAGTTACTGACCCAGTTTTAGGTACGATCGATATCTTTTCTGGAGGAGGAACATCCATCAACATAGGCGCCACTGGCGTCACGGGGTTGGCCTTCTCTCCACTGGATTTCAACCTGTGGCATCCCACGTTCCGCCAGAATACCGAAGCAGGCCACGGGATCAATAACTCTTTCGATCTAACCAGAACCGATGTCGGTGGCAATGGACGAGATACTTTTCCGAACGGCTTGCAGCAGAGCGAACAACAGGGGGGGGCCAGTTTTTACTTTGGTTTTGAAGAATGGCTACAAAATAACTCTTCCACAAATGATTACATCGATTATGTAGGGAACGCCCAATATGGCGTACTTTCTTCCGCCTTCCAACAAGACCTCTCCACCAACCCCACCATTGGTGACAACTACAATATCGCCGGTGGGGCTCATGGAACACTGGAAACATCAACGCCCTTCAGCTTAGATGGCTACAGCGGCACGGACCTGCCTACGCTCTACTTCAATTACTTCCTGGAATCACAGGGCGCTAACTCCATCTCGGGAGGCATGCGAGATGCGGCACGTGTCTTTATTACAAACGATGATGGCGCAACATGGACTGAATTAGCAACCAATAACTCGACATTAGCCCCACCTACAGAAGCCGGAGCTGGAGAATTATCGACATACATCACCACTTCTGCCAGAGAAGATCGTACAGGAAACCCTAATCAGCACGTTCAAGAGTTGTTTGATAATACAGGGGTCTGGCGACAAGCCCGTATTGACCTGGGATCATACCTGGAAAATATTTCTGGAACAGTTGCTGGAGCCGCAAATTTAAGGCTTCGGTTTGATTTCAGCACATCCGGTACCATTAGTTCAGATTTATCAACTTCTGGTGGGGAAATGCCGGGAGATATCTTCGGCAACATCCTGAGCAATCAGCAGGCGCAGAACAACGACTTTGAAGGTTTCTATATCGATGATATCATCATCGGTTTTGCGGAACGTGGTGAACTGGTAACCGGTGCCCAGGCAGATCAAACCGCTTTCTTTAACGTGCCTCAAAACCCGACGTTTGGTGCCCCCACCCAGTTACTCTCAGGTTCCTATCAGTTAGAAATCCGACGCGGAACAGATTATGCCGCTCCACCCAATGGCCAACTTCCTGACCTGACAATTTCCACCCAATTCGATACGAATGATCGTCTCGTGCGGGAAATCGTTGATGCTACTGATACTACAATCAATGCCCAGCAAGGCGATCGAAATCTGATTCGTCAACAAGGCCTTATTTTGATTGAATCCAATACCATCAGCAGTGCTGCTGAATATGGGATCAATATAGATGCCGGTTTTCGTGAAACTGTCGCCGCAGGGCCCAACGGTGGTACGAGTGACCGCTCTCAGGCTGGTGGTGTGATCAATGGTCCGGAATTGAACGACTTCTTTAACGGTGGCCTCGGCTTCGCTCCGGGTGTCACTATTCAAAACAACGTTGTCAACGATTTCACCAATGGTCTGGGGGGGATCCGCGTCAGCGGCGATGCCAACAGCAGCACATCAAACAATCCCGCTGCCGTTTCCTATACCAAAGTTGTCAATAACACCCTTGTTGGTGGCGGCATTGATAACTCACCGCCAGCGCCAGCGTCTGCATACACAATTGATGTGGTCTTTACTGACAATAGCCTGACTGCCAGCCAGCAGGCGATT
>NZ_CALFPF010000582.1 GCF_937919775.1 uncultured Gimesia sp. | reverse complement strand
GAAATATTGCCTTCCGCGAGACCGACGTGGCGCAACGGGTGCGCATGCAGAAGCTGACGGAAGAAATCATGATGCCCGAGCGGGCGGAAAAAGCATCGATCCAGTTGGAAGCGATCGGTAAAAAATCCATTCCGATTCTCAAAGCGGCTTTGAAGAGCCCGCTGCTGGAAGTTCGTTTTCATGCGGCGGTGGCGCTGGCTTATCTGGATGACGGATCGGGTCTGAAAGATCTGGCTGAAGCAGCCCGGGAAGAACCGGCATTTCGCGTGTATGCATTGGCGGCGATGTCTGCCATCGATGAACCAGAGGCCCATCTCCTGTTGCGCGATTTAATGAGTATGACCAGTGCTGAAACACGCTATGGTGCATTCCGTGCTCTCTGGACTCTGGATAAAAACGATCCCTTTATCCGAGGTGAAGACATGAACGGGCAATTCCTGCTGCATGTCTTACAGACGGAATTAGAAACAAAGAGTCTGCACGATCCCGATGCGAAAGCGGGCAGTCCCAAAAATGGCGGCCCCATGATTCATATTACACACCGTAAACATCCTGAAGTGGTCCTCTTCGGTTCTGAACAGGAATTCCGGGTTCCGATCGCCGTCCGGGCGGGTGATGTTTTGGTGACAGGTGCCGCCGGCGGTAGTGAGCTGACGGTAAGTAAGTATGCGGTCGGCGAACAGGATCAGCGGAAGAAAGTTTCTCGAAATATCGCGGTCGTAATCCGAACCGCAGTCGAGATGGGCGCCAGCTATCCCGATATCGCGCAAATGATTTTACAGGCAAATCAACAGGGGAATATCGAAGGGCAAGTGAAAATCGATGCTTTGCCTGAAGGGGGGCGTATGTATTATCGCCCAGAAGCCGAAGATTCTCTGATGGCTTTGAAATCAGGCGATATGAAGTCTTCCAAATCAAAAACCAGGAAGGGGTCGCGCGTCGGAAATCAAAACATGGTTCCCAATATTTTCCACTCAGGCGCGCCGCAGACGAAATCTTCGAAGAATCCGGGTGAGGAATCAGACTTTGATGATTCGGAAGAGCCCTCAGATATAGGAGAAGCGACATTGACGGATTCCCGAACGTCAAAATCATCTGGCGAAGATGAAAAATATATCAAGCAGAGCACGCTGCAGAGCTGGTTTCGTTATTTCATCAAATAATCCTCTTTGAAAAATCGAGTTGATTCAAGATCTGTTGCCCTTGATTCCTAATTGTTAATTTGAATTCAGGCTCCCCTCAGTCTGTTTACCCGTGTAAGGTTAAGTGATGCTGAAATCATTGGAACTGTTCGGCTTTAAGAGTTTTGCCGACCGGACCATCTTTGAATTTTCGGAAGGCATCACCTGCGTTGTCGGGCCCAACGGAAGTGGTAAGAGTAATGTCGTGGACGGGATCAAATGGGTACTGGGAGACCAGAGTCCTAAAAGTCTTCGCGGCAAGGACATGACGGATGTGATCTTCAACGGTGCCAAAGGGCGCAAGCCAAACGCCTATGCGGAAGCCACGCTGACCTTTAACAATCAAAAAGGCTTTCTGGACATCGATGCGCCGTTGGTGCAGATTGGCCGCAGACTGTGGAAGAACGGCGATTCCGAATACCTGCTCAATCGGAACACGGTGCGTCTGAAAGATATTCGCGATCTCTTTATGGGAACCGGTGCGGCGACTTCTGCTTACAGCATCATCGAGCAGGGACGCGTCGATCAAATTCTGCAGGCAAATGCTGCGACACGTCGCGTGGTGTTCGAAGAAGCTGCGGGCATCAGCCGTTATAAATCCAGAAAGGTCGATGCAGAACGCAAACTGGAGCGGGTCGGCCAGAATCTGCTCAGGCTGACCGATATTGTCGATGAAGTAGAAGCCCAGTTGAATTCGACTCGCAGTCAGGCCTCGAAAGCGGCCAAATTCCGCGAAGCATCAACCGAGCTGCGCAAGCTCTGGATGGGGATGGCCGCCGATGACTGGCGCCATTTGACCACGCAACGCTCTGCCATTCAGGAAAAAATCAATCAATGTCAAAAGCGGATCGATGAACTGAATGCTGAGTATCAATCGTACGAAGAAAAATTATCCGCCATTGATTCCGAGGTCGCAGACGTTGACGATCAATTGAGATCGGCTGAAAAAAAACTGGCCTCGCACCGGGAAGGCATTGCCGGAAATCAGACAGCCATTGAACATCAGCTCGACCGGAAACAGGAATTCGAAACCGAGATTATCCGTTTGCGCAAACAGCGAATTGTGATGACACGCAGGACATCGGAAATTCAGAAGGATCTCAAGGCAGTTTCCAGCGAGAAAACCCGATCCGAATCCGAATTCCAGATTCAACGCCAGGAGCTGGAAGAAACCCGAGCCGATATCGCAGCCGTTACAAAAGCAGTGGATGCGATCAATGAACAAATTCAACAAAAACAGCAACTGGTTCATGAGTTGAACAAGCAGTCTCTGGCTCTGGACAATCGGCTGTTTTCGATTCAGACACAACTGGAAACCTTCAATACTTCAGCGGCAAAATCGAATGAACGGCGATTGCAGCTGGAGACCAGAATACGGGAAGCAGAGTCTGTTGCTGAGAAATGCAACGCCCAATTTCGTCTTGCCGGAGAGAAAGTCGCTGAGTTTGCGCAATGCCTGTCCAATGTAGACGAAAAACAGCAGACTTTGTTAAGCGAGCAGGATCTGAAAACACAACAGCTTTCTGATCTGCGCGAAAGACGGAGTGCTTATCAGGCGCGAAAGAGCGTGCTGGAAGACCTGGAACGACGTCAGGAAGGAATCAGTATCGGCGTCAAGGAAATTTTGAACCGGGCACAGACTTCCCACTATGCGCCCTGGAATACCATTATCGGCAGTGTTGCTGATCTGCTGGATGTCGATCTTGAACAGGCGGCACTCCTGGAAGTCGCGTTGGGGATTCGGTCTCAATTACTCGTGATCAGTGAATTCGATCCTCTCTATCAGTTTCTGAAGGAAGGTAAATATTCGATTTCCGGTCGGGTCGGCTTTATTACACGTCCCCCTCTCTCAGACCCGAAAGATCAGTCGCTACCGGCTGTAAACGGGTTCTCTGTGGAAGGGGATACTGCAGTCACGGAATCGTTCTCTGCGGAAGCCCGGAAGACCGCATTGGATTTGTCTGATCAGCGTGGGGTGATTTATCGCGCCGATAAATTAGTCAATCTGTCGGCTGAGAATCAGTTCCTGGCCGAATTGTTGCTCTCTGATACCTGGATCGTGGATTCCTTCGAGACGGCTGTCAGACTGTCTCGGTCGGAAGGGAAAAATTGCCGCTTTGTGACTCTGCAGGGAGAACTGGTCGAAGCAAATCAGTCGGTCTTTGTCGGTGCGGTCCGTGGCGAATCTGCGATTTTCACGCGCCGGAGTGAACTGAGAAAACTGAAAAATGATCTGATCAGAATTGATCGCACACTGAATGATAATGAGTCCGCTCTCGAAAAACTGGACTTGTTATTATCGACGGTCGATGAAGAACGTCGTTCCTGGCAGGAGCAGATGCAGCAGGGGTCAGAACTGCTCGCCACAGAAAAAGCGGCGAAGGCAGCAGCCGAACATAAGCTGGAGCAGTTAAACGAGGAATTGACGACTGTCAGAAAGGATCTGGCAGAACTGGAAAGTCATTCGCAGAAACTGCAGACAGAATCGGAAGCGGTATTAATTGAGAAACAGGAAACAGAAAAAAAACTGGAAAGTCTGAATTCAACAATTCAGCAGGATGAATCCGTCTTGTTGAACAAACAGTGTGAAGTTCAGGAACTGAAAGAACGGCAAAATGCCAGAAAACTGGAATTGGCAACGCATGAGGAACGTTTAGCGGGCCTGGACCAGCGGTGCGTTCGACTGAAACAGGAGTTCGAACAGCGGGAACAGCAGCAGGACGAATCCAACCGGCGTTTTGAATTGTCGCTGGAAAAAAACTCACAGATTAAACTGCATATTTTAAATACCCGCGCTGTGCTCGACGAACAATATTTAATTCAGGAAGCTTTGTTTGAGCAGGCAGGCTCCCTTTCCTCGCTGCGTGATGAAAAACGTCAGTTCAAAAAGCAACTCAGTTCCGAGGAAGCTGCGATCCGCAAAGAGCGACGTGAATTGAGTGATAAAAAACACGAAGAAGAAATAAAAACCCGCGATATCGAACACCAGATCAGCACACTGGCCGAACGTATTGAAGAAGAGTATCAGCTTTCACTCGAAGAGATTGTTTCCACGGGTGAATCGGTGCTGAAGCAATATCTGGAAGAGCAGGCTGAGTCAGAACTGGCATTGAGTGAACCAGATGACGAATCTGGAATCCAGATGGAATTACTGGAACAGGATAGAGAAGCAAACGAGATTGAGCTATCGTCAATCGTTGAGGAAAATGAAGAGCGGGTTGAGATTGAACTCGTCGAGGATGGTTTCGATACTGCGCAGGCAGGTTTTAATATCAAGCTGTACCTCGAAATCCGGCCGGAGATTGAAGCACAGGTAAATCGTCTGCGGCGCAAGATTAAAATGATGGG
>NZ_CALFPF010000581.1 GCF_937919775.1 uncultured Gimesia sp. | reverse complement strand
AATTGCTGCCTTATTGTAAACAAGTCAGCTGAGGATTAGTTCCTCGTTTTAAGTTGGTGCAAGTGAAAAAGCACCGGCGACAATCGCAGCGACGTGGTAATGCCGCTGTTCCCACATTTCAAAACAGGTGAAATTATGGACGTCGGTGCTGAAGACATCGATGTTTACAATACACAGCTCGCAGGAACGGAAGTCAAAGATTGACTGGGCTCCGTAACACGAAAATAAACTCGCTTCTCAGCGATCAATGGTGGTTCGTCTGAGTTGATCGCGAGGAGCCGAATTTACATCGCGAAAAATGCGCGAATTTTTTGAACGGTTGTGGGAAGGCAGATTGTGGAGCCTGGTTTAAACAGTGATGCATCCCGCTTGTTGCGAATAATCCCTGAGGGATTTGGCGCGTTCTGAGAATCAATAAAGTGTCGGAGTTGTTCGCCTCCGAGCGACGCGCCGTCAACCAAGTCACAATGTGCCAGTTCCAGTCGTTGATCATTGATCTGCAGTCCAACTGATGCGAGCAGGGGAAATAGCAAGTCTGATGAAGTTCCGGCAGCGGAATGATATTCGATCGGTACTGTCATCGGCTGCGACGGCTGATCTGTTCCCGATGCGGATTGAAGCTGGTGAATCGTGACCTCAAAATCGCAGGCTTCACGAATTAAGCAGAGCATTCTCTGAATAGATGGCATGTTGAATTTGTTCAGAATTGCCTTATGGGGTACATCAACGGAATCACTGGATTCCCAGAGGCCCATTGCGGTACGAGAAAGCAAGAGGGCGAGCTTTACGATTTCAATTTGTTTACGCGTGTGGTCCGGCAATGAGATTAATTCCTCGAATGTGCGCGTCACATTCTCCAGGGGAAGTCTGGTCGTTGCTGGAATGCGCCATGTCGAAAAGAACCGTGCGCCTACCTGGCCGTAGGAAAGTCCGAAGGACGCTTCTTCAGCTAAGTCCAGTGACTCGCCGGTTTCCAGACAGTGTTTGGTTAATTCGTGATGTTCGTCGGGAAACAGTGTTGCCAGAACGATGCGCCCGATCGGGTGAAGCAAGGCACACAGAAACGCCGAACCGTCTGAGTCGGCAAACTGAGTCCGCTCGATAATTCGAACGGCTTTGCTTGCTGCAAGGCTTCGCTTCCAGAGCAGTTCAGGGTTAAGCCAGGGGAGATTGCACTCCAATAACGCGCGCCTCGCCCCATACAAGATGGCTAACTCACCGATGCTGTGTGGTCCCATCAGCAAGATCGCTTTTTCCAGACTGTCGATTTCTGCGGCTTCAGGGATCAGGCGGATTAATACCAGGACGGTAATCCACGATACAATCGCGGTGCAGGCTTTGATCAGACCTGAGAAGCGATAGACGGGCCACCAGAAAATGCCTGCTTCGATGAGGTGCCCGAAACCGCAAAACAGAATAAAAGCAGCGAAAAGCCAGATTATTTTTGGAAACGGTAAATCTTTGCGCTGAAGCAAAAAGTACAACAGCACAACCGGGATGGCGAAGTAAGCTCCGAAGATGGCAATGTCAGAAATGATGTGCATCCAGCCTGTGTCCAATGACCAGGTCCCACAGTACCAACGAGCTGGGAAGTCACTGGTGTCGAAGAGTTTGGTGAAAAACGTCCCCGGTCCTTCGGCACTCATTTCGGCTGTGGAAGGAGCCTTTTGACACAGGCTGTGGTCGCATTGTCCGGGTGCACTCGAATTCAACTCCGCTTTCGAGCCAGCAGCCTTGAGAGACGATGTTCCATAAAATGCAACGATCCCCAATATCAGGATATGGATTATTATTCGGATTCGAAATTTCGTTTTGATTTGTGAATACATTGCTGATTCTTATTTGAAAAAATGAGAACAACGGTTTGTTTTCAGGTTCTGGCAAATACTGCTGCGCGACTTCTTCCGCGATATCGATTCTGGTAATCCAAGAGTGGTATCACGGCGACAGACTGTCTCTTTACTGCTGTTGCCTCCATCCAAAAATTAGGTCAGATATCCGGAATTCGCGTTGAGAATTCGCTATAAACCCTCAGTTAGAGTGGTTTTCCTCACATCAGCAGAAGCCAAATTGTCTTGCTGGCCAGAATGCAACGGTGAACGGGCATTGAATCGCAGCAGAATAGAGGGACATGCCTCAAGTTGATTCAGGAAAATAGATGTGTCGGGAGATTAAGGAAGATCTGACGCGATTTCCAGAACAGTAAAAGATGGAATAACCAGAACCGGCCGGGTGCAGAGCGGAATGGATCTACATTGAAAAATCCAGGTTAACCGCGACGCGCGAAGCGATACTGCAGCCCTAAGAGCAAAAACCCAAGGATAGGAATCAGGAGGTCCGTGTAGAAGATGATACCTGCATTGCCGGGGGCAAAATTGTGCGCACTCACCATCTGATAGATGTGGCCGCCAGCCGCACCCAGCAGGAACATGGACGGTCCAATAACCGCAGCGGCCCGCATTCCCAGACTTCCTCGGAAAGCCAGAAAACCAACGACCGCATATCCCAGGCTGGCCGTTCCGACTTCAAACTGAAACGGGCTCTGTTCCCAGCCGATAAACCGGGCCGCCATTTCACCAAAAAAGGAATGCATGATGAAATTATAGAAAAGAGAAAACCCGATCGAGTATAACAGGAAATAGGAGAACAACGCTTCGACAATAACCGCCGCCGACCGGGGACGCGGCTTCCTCAGAAGCGATATTCCGGAAGCCAGCAGCCCCAGGATCAGG
This sequence comes from uncultured Gimesia sp., assembly GCF_937919775.1. GTDB lineage: Bacteria > Planctomycetota > Planctomycetia > Planctomycetales > Planctomycetaceae > Gimesia. Next base: position 7,144 of record NZ_CALFPF010000581.1, on the reverse strand, counting down.
AAACTGAGCGTGAAATTTTCAAGTACCAGTGGGATGAGCGTGTTCAATGTAGGCCTTTGATGCTGAGGGTCAGGAATGAGGTGTCTATATTGTATTTCGATTCACTGTCTGAAAGTTATAGTTGGATCTTGATCAGTTTAGCGTAGATCGAATGAAAAGTGATCCAGCTATTGATACGGCCGCTATTTTTGCATCCTGAAGATCATGATTAAAGGTGAGACTGGGAATGCATTGAATTCTTTTTGATAGAATTTCACTCTATTACAAACTTCTGAATGCGATGATTATAAGCATCGACCACGTATAGATTTCCTTTGCTGTCGAAGGCCAAGCCGTGCGGAGCGTAAAACTGGCCGGGGCCGGTTCCCTGTTCCTGCACCAGACCGCGAAGATAAATTCCCGCTGGCGAGAATTGCTGAACGCGACCACTGACGGCGCTGATCCAGAGTTGATCGTTTTTATCAAAGCAGACCGCAATCGGCCCGCGCAGTCCGCCTGCTTTACGGTCTTTGAAGCCGGTAAACAGGCCACCCAAGCCGCCGGGTTTGTCTGCGTCTGATCCCCATTCCAGAATGTATTTCCCTTCGGCTGTAAATTTTTGAATCCGACAGTTTGCTCCTTCCGTTGTCCACACATGACCTGCCGAATCAAAGGCAATAAACTGTGGCCCTCCGACGCGCGAGTTTTGCGAGGACTTGCCGCCAAACTGCCCCGGTTGATTTCCATATTCGCCCCACTGAAACAGGAACTTGCCATTCGGATCAAAGACCTGGATGCGGTGATTGGTCTGGTCGGCGACATAGATGCGTCCATTTTTCGCCACAGCGATCCCGCCGGGACAGTTGAACTGACCCGGTTCGCTTCCCAATTCTCCCCATTGTCGGATCAGCTTTCCTTCAGTTGAATAAATTGAGATGCGATCGCCGATTTTATGCTTGCTCGACCCCGAAGCCAGAATGTGTGACAGAATCAGGTTCCCCTGTTTGTCGAACGCGAGGCCTCCTGGATTGGGCAGAACCGGAAAGTGGGCCAGTAATGTTCCCTCGCAATCAAACTTTTGCACCCGATCATTCAAATGGTCTGTGACAAAAATTTCGTCCGCTGCATTGATGGCGATGTCGATCGGGAAATCAAACTCACCCGGTTTTGATCCCTGCTGCCCCCAGGTTTTCTGGAAGACGATTTGCTGAGGTTCAGCGGCGGGTAACAGAGAAACAGAACAGAGATCCAAAACAAAAAGGGACAAGCAGCAATACAGCCAGTTGAGCGCACGCGTATTGAAAGCATTGTTTTGTTGTGATATTACCATGTTCTTGCATGTTCCTGCATAGCTTCTGGAGTATGAAACGGAATCCCATCTTAACCAGTCATGTCTTAGAACTCAAAAAGATTCACAGGAACATCAGTTTCTGCTGAAAATCTCGTTATCAGGGGGCTGGTGTGTGCGTAGAATGGGAGATATCACATTATTTATCGAGTTCTTTATGTCACATCGAGAAAAATCGGAAGGTTTTCATTCCGAACCGAAGTACTCCCGTCGCTTTGCATTGGGAGCAGCACTCTGGAGTGGCCTGGCTGCTGTGCGAGGCTGGTGGGGAGGTCAATCGGCCCAGGCGGCTGCGTTGCCTCTCGATCATGTCACGCCGCAAACTGCGACTGCGATCGAACACGGACTGAAATGGCTGGCGGCCCGGCAGGTTGCCGATGGCGGATTCGGCAGGCGCGGCTCGTACGCACGCAATGTTGGTGTTTGCGCGCTGGCGGGAACGGCGTTTCTGTCACACCGCGGGATGACTGGACCCTATCGCAGGCAGATTCAAGAGAGTATTCGGTATCTCACCAGCAGAGCACAGGAGGATGGCTTTCTCGTCGAAGCTGACGTCAAGACGCATGCGCCGCTCTATGGACATGGATATGCCACGATGTTTTTTGGGCAGGTGTTTGGCGAATCGTTTGACCCGCGAGTGCGTGATGTTTTGAAAGCAGCCACTCAACTGATTTTGAAGTCACAGAACGAGCAGGGGGGCTGGTGTTATACTTCCGATCCTGAAGATGCAGACGTGTCGATTACCACCTGTCAGATAATGGCCCTCTTTTCTGCGCAACAGGCGGGCATTGCTGTCCCGCGCTCGGCCATTGATCGTAGTGTCAAATTTCTACGGCAGGCTCAGAATCCGGATGGCGGATTTCGCTACCGTTTGAATGATCCTCCCGAGTCACTCTTTCCCCGCTCGGCAGCGGCGGTCGTCGCGTTAACATGCGCCGGCCTGCAAGACGATGAGGTCGTGCAGCGCGGTCGGGACTATCTGCGGCAGCCGCACCCACCGCTGGAACTCTCGCCGGGACAACTGGCCGAGTACCATTTCTACGGCCGCTTTTATGCGACGCATGCCGCCTGGCAGGCGGGAAAAACCGAGTGGGACCGCTGGTATCCGACGGTTCGCGATGAATTGTTATCGCAGCAATCACCTGCAGGCGCCTGGCACGACGCGAATATCGGCGATGAATACGCGACCGCGATGGCGTTGATTGTGTTGCAGTTTCCTTATGGAAATGTGCCTCTGCTGGCGATACGCTGAATTTTAGAATGTTTTCAAATAATTCAGTCTAAATTTCAAATTTTCGGAATTATAAAGAGGCCCTCGCGCATCTAAAATGTTGTGTTTTTTCAAAAACAGGCGAACCGTTTTCTTTGTTCTGTCTCTATGTAGGCAGACCGTTTATAAAACACCGAACACTTTTTTAAACTACGGGACTTCATCTTCCATGTTTTCTTATCTGCCTTCAATCAATATCAATGCCTATCCCAAAAGCGATTTGAATGCCGGCCTCCCGGCTGAAGAATTACTCGCACTCGGGTTGCGCTGTTGACATCTGGTTGAATTGTAGAACCTTTCAATCACCCGGTGTCGCAAGGCAGCGGGTTTTTTCGTGTCTTTATTTTTCCGCAAAATCAATTTTGTCTAACGCAGGTGCCGCCTTGGTCGCATTGCGTTCGGGTACGTACTTAATCTGGCCCGTTCAACTTCTGGTGAGGTTACCGGCCTTTCACGCCGGGTAGGTTGGGTTCGAATCCCACACGGGTCACTTTTATATTTATTAAAGAGTTTTTGTTATGGATTTGGTTTTTCATTCTAAACGCACGGCCCCCTGTTCCTTTCGGGGTCGTGGTGTAATGGCAGCATTACTGGCTTTTAACCAGTCAGGTGGGGGTTCGAGTCCCTCCGACCTCATTTATTTAATCTGAATGAAGCAGGCATCGGTCGTCTAAGCAGGTAAGACATCGCACTTGTAATGCGACAATGTGGGTTCGATTTTCAACTGATGCTCTTTGGTTACTTTAAGTGCTTGAAAACAATTCAGCGCCCATGATGTAGCGGCAGCCTACTGTCTTGCCATGGCGGAAGTGCGGGTTCAATTCCCGCTGGGCGCTCTTTAAACAGGGTGTGGGGAAGTCTGGCTAACCCGCGTGCCTTGGAAGCACGAGATCACTGGTTCAAATCCAGTCACCCTGACTCCGCAGAATGCGGGAAATTGTGAGAGAAAATAAATAATGCGGTGGTACTCGTGCTGGTACGGGTGGGCGGCTGTTAACCGCTCTGACGCAGGTTCGATTCCTGCCACCGCAGCTTGAATGAAAACGAATCTGGCTCGGTAGGCAACTGGCAGACCACTTTGGCTTAGAACCAGAGATGCTGTGGGTTCGAATCCCACTCGAGCTACTGAAAATGATATGTCCTCGTGGAGCTGTCCGGAAAGCTCGTCTGCCTGTCACGCAGAAGGTCGTGGGTTCAAATCCCATCGGGGACGCTTAAAAACGGCGCGGTATGCAAACTGGTAAAGCAACGAAACTTAAAATTTCGTGATTGTCTGCGGGTTCGACTCCCGCCCGCGCTACTGACCAGTGGCCAGATTTGTGACAGCATCTCCAGGGCCATCTGGACCGAGTCGATTCAAAAGGGAGTTGTAAGGATTAAGGGAATCAATACAGGATAAATTTACTTGCGTTGGCTGGGCATTGGCGAGCCCCGGTGGCTGTAACCCACCCGCTTTCATAGTTTTGGCGGTTCGACTCCGTCCCAACGCACTTTGATTATGGTTTCACTATGGCCAAGTGGCGAAACTGGAAGACGCGCGACTCTCAGAAAGTCGTTCCCTCAGGGATTGCGAGTTCGAATCTCGCCTTGGCTACTTTTTTGACGCAGAGGGGCAGGTGCCCAGCCGACTCTCATAAGGTTGGACCGCCCGGATCGTTACCGGGCTCTGCTATTTTTTTTGACTGTTTTTTCTCAAATGGGCTGGCATGTACCTTGGGGGCGACTGACTTTTGCAAAGTCGGTGTGTTGGGTTCGATTCCCATCCGGTCCACTTTATTTTCGATAGTATAAAAACGTAACCACTCCCGACTGAATCGCAGCCGGGAGTGGTTGCTGTTTTGATTTCGGTCGTCTTATCAACTTTTCAAAGCCTCTTTCACGCCGGCGGCATACACCGGGGCGACCAGTTCAAAGTGTTTGAGCTGGCGGTCGACGATTTCTTGCGGCACGCCCTGCATGGCGGCGGCGAGGTTGGAGAACAGACGAGCCTTCTGTCCGTCATCGAACAACTGGAACAGCGCACGGGGCTGAGAATAATCGTCGTTGCCTTCGCGGTGATCGTAGCGGGCGGCATCGCCGGAAATTTTCAACGGGGGTTCGGCGACATCTGGTTTCTCGACCGGGCCGTTGAAGGAGTTGGGTTCGTAGTAGGCATCCACGGGGCAGCCGTTCGATTTGAAGTGCATCGCGCCATCTTTGTGATAATGATGCACGGGGCACTTCGGTTCGTTGACGGGCAGGGACTCGTAATGAGTGCCGATACGATGTCGGTGTGCGTCAGCGTAGGAAAAGACGCGTGCCTGCAGCATTTTATCGGGCGAATAACCGATGCCGGGGACGATATTCGAGGGGGAAAACGCGGCCTGCTCGATTTCTGCGAAGTAGTTTTCCGGATTACGGTTCAGTTCCATTGTACCTACTTCAATTAACGGATAGTCGCCGTGCGGCCAGACTTTGGTCAGATCAAACGGATTGTAAGGCGTCTGATCGGCGTCGGTTTCCGGCATGATCTGGATCTGAAACTTCCATTTCGGAAAGTCTCCTTTTTCGATGGCGTAGAACAGGTCTTCCTGCGTGCTTTCACGCGTTTTGCCGACCACCTGTTCTGCTTCGGCGTTAGTCCAGTGTTTGTGTCCCTGCTGAGTTTTGAAGTGAAACTTGACCCAGAAACGTTCGTTTTTGTCGTTGATGAAACTGTAGGTGTGGCTGCCGTAGCCGTTCATATTACGAACGCCGACCGGCAAGCCACGATCTGAAAACAGAATGGTGACCTGATGCAGTGACTCGGGCGAGAGTGACCAGAAATCCCACATCGCGGTGGGGGAACGCAAATTGGTTTTGGGATGTCGTTTCTGCGTATGAATGAAGTCCGGGAATTTATAGGCATCGCGTACAAAGAAGACAGGCGTGTTATTGCCAACCAGATCCCAGTTCCCTTCTTCCGTGTAGAACTTCAAGGCAAAACCGCGCACATCGCGTTCGGCATCGGCGGCACCTGCTTCGCCGGCAACGGTTGAGAAACGGGCCAGCATGTCTGTTTTGGTGCCCGGCTGCAGCACTTTTGCTTTGGTGTATTTGCTGATGTCCTGTTCGATGGTGAGTGTGCCATGCGCGCCCCAGCCCTTTGCATGCACGACGCGTTCGGCGATGCGCTCTCGGTTTTGATGAGCCAGTTTTTCGAGCAACTGGTAATCCTGCAGCAGGACAGGTCCACGCGGTCCAGCAGTCAACGAGTTCTGATTATCGGGGACCGGGGCACCGCCGGTTGTGGTCAGCGTAGGTTTTTCGCTCATTATATCTGCTCCTTGATTGGTCATCCGGGTTTGCCGCCATCTGAGCGGCTGACAGGTTTGAGTCCGATTGGACTATAAATCAGCAACAGTCAGCTCTCTGTTGCTGCTGAACTATATGGGGTGGGATGGAGTCTGTCTAATGCAATCTCCGGATAGCAGTCATATCTGAAATGCATCGAACAATGAAGATTGTAAATGCCAGCTGACTGATGCGTTCGGAAAGATCATGGTTTTCTGCTATTTACGGTTTTGAGAATAAGCGTGAAGTCGGGCTTTGAACGCCTGTTGCAGGCGACTTTGAAAACGGTAGGGGTTCCACACCACGGCAATTTTGCGTGTGGGTTTGATGCCACTGAGCGAGCGATAAACACGGCGGCCCGTTTCATCGATGTCACGCGCCATTTGCGGGATCATCGAGATGCCATGCGACAGCGAAACGAGTTCCTGGACCATCGTCAGTTGACTTGTCCGTTCAACCGCAACGGGGTGAAAAGAACGATGATGGCAGAAGGAAACGATATTGTCAGACAGACAGTGTGCTTCGTCTAACAGGACGAATGGGTACGACTTGATATCGTTCAGACGGATCTGAGGTTTGTTTAACAGCGGATGCTCCAGAGGCAGGACCAGCAGTAGTTCTTCCTGAAACAGCTCTTCTACTTCCAGGTACCTGGCAGGGACAGGTAGTGCGAGAATGGCAAGATCGATTTCGCCCTGAGTACAGCGGTGGAGTAGCTTATCGGTGGTATCTTCCTGCACGATGATAGTGGCTTTGGGAAATTCAGTGGAAAACTGGCGGAGTAAGCCGGGCAGAAAGTAAGGGGCGATGGTCGGGATCGCTCCCACGCGAATCTGGCCGCTTTGACCATCGTCAGAGATTTCCGCTTTGGTATCTTCGATGAGCGACAGTATCTGTTGCGCGCGTGACTGTAATAGTTTACCTGCTTCTGTCAGCGCCAGGGATCGTGTTTTTCTTTCGAAGACCGGCTGTCCCAGCTCGTCCTCGAGTTTTTGGATGGAGCGGCTCAACGCCGGTTGTGAGATCATCAACTCTTCGGCCGCTCGCGTAAAATTACCCCGTTCTGCAACACGAAGAAAATAGCGTAGCTGATCGACTTCCATCAACTGATCCTCCAGACTTGGTTTATAATTAAAATGTATATAATGATATAGGATAATGCACTAAGGGTATCGCGAGTGTATTTAAGTAAGCAAAATCGGCAGAGAAATCAAAATTTCCACAAACAACTGTTG
>NZ_CALFPF010000580.1 GCF_937919775.1 uncultured Gimesia sp. | reverse complement strand
CTGTGTCCGGTTGTACCAATTCTTCCAGTTGTGACTGAACATTGTATTGTCTGTGCTCAAAATACGACTCGATAAATACATGGTTTACTGTTAATCATATCACTCCTCCGATTGATCTAGAACGCGTCTCAGATAATCGTATCGGTAGCCACAGTGTGTAATGTAGTTCCTGCTTTCTGTGCTGGTGATCTGATCGACGAGTCTGCCACAGGCTGCCCACAGACCCGGTACTGTCCGTTCTTCCGCACTTTTGATCAACCATTTAAATTTGGAAAAAGCCTGTTCAATCGGATTCAGGTCAGGACTGTAGGGAGGCAGGTACCACTGTTCGGCTCCCACAGATTCAATCGCTTCTCGCACTTCTGATCGCTTGTGGCTGCTCAGGTTATCCATGACCACAATATCTCCTTCCTGAAGAACAGAAACCAGATGCTGTTGTTCGTAAGCCACAAACAAATCACCATTGATCGCTCCATCAACAACGAGGGGAGCCACTAAGCCACTGGTTCGTAAACCGGCCAGGAATGTAGTCGTTTTCCAATGCCCGTGAGGTGTCCTGGCAATCAACCGGGTACCTTTTAATGAGCGTCCCCTGGGGCGAGTCATATTTGTTTTTGCCCATGTTTCGTCGAGAAAAACGAACCGTTCCGGATCCAGTCCCTGCTGTCTTACTTTCCATTCAGCACGACGTAGTTGAACATCAGGGCGATCCTGCTCTGATGCGATCAGGACTTTTTTTTGAGAGTGAGCTTTAAGCGTTTTAATGCGCGACACAACGTCTGACGACAGAGTGTTGTGCCAAGCCGATCCTTCAATTCTTGCAGAGTGATATCCGGTTTATCAGAGACTGAAGTCTGAATACGATCTACCAGTGAATGCCACTGGGGAACTCGTTTACGTCTGGTGGCAGGGCTGGTTTTTCCGTGCTCTCGAAACTCTTGTTTGACCCGTCTAACCCACGATTCGCTGCATTGAAATTGCAACGCAATCTCCCGGGTTGTTAAACCGGCTGCATACGCTTTCAGAACTTCGAGGCGGCGTTCTTTGGAATAAATCAACATGTGAAATCCTCCATGAAATGAGATCTCACCAGCCTACCTGGCTTACCGCATTCGCGCTAGAGTTAAATGTGATGCGCTCTAGCCACCTTAACCACGTCCAGCTGAAATGTGGTAACATTTCGATATTGGACTTTGTTTAGGGAGAGTGAGAAATCCCGCCGCCGGTACTCGTGAGCGTAGGAGTATGGTGAAGACGGACATGGGCGGGACACAGGGACAATCTACGCGATACCAGCATGAAGAACCCACGAAACGCCTGTCCAAATCCGAATTCTGGTCGCGGGAGCCAAGACATGGGAATCGTGGCAACAAAAACGACGGAAATTCATCCGGTATTGCTTTGGGGATGTGACAGACTCCCCATTTTCGTACCAGTTGTTATGAGAGCTGGTTTGTATCTTGACCTTGCCCCCAAGAATGACACCCGTCATACGACTTAGATTCATGGTGTTTACTGATAGATAAAAAAAACAGGAATTACGGGCCACCATTTCTGGTGACCCTCAGTGCTCCTTGTCTGATCAGTTATCACAACTGAGTAAATTGAATCGAATGTTCCTTTATGCGGCTGTTAATTCACCTGCCAACAGATTCAGCGTCATGTCGAAATCAACGGGAAGTTTTCGCAGCCAGCGTGTGAACTGATGCAGCATCAGACCGGCGGCGATACTGGCCGTGTAGATTGTGCTGCGAGAGGTACAGGCACCTGTCTGTGCTTCCGCCTGGGCAAATAAAGTGGAATCGTAATGCGCGCGGGTTTCTAAATCCGTAGCAGTCAGGATCCGCAGGACTTCCCCCCGCATCCGCCCGTCACACCAGAAACGACATTGATGGCGCAACGAGCGCCAGATGGCGGCCCGGCTGCTGATCGAATCCACGCAGACAAATACTGCTGCTCCCGTCAACAGCCCGGGCCGAAACCGATCCACGACCAACTCTGTTTCCAACCCGGCATCGATGGCCTGCAGCGCACGCGCCGTAGCATCCACTTTGAACTGGCCCAAATCTGCTTCCAGATAGCCCTGGGTGGTGATATTGGTCGGTTCCACTTTGTCGAAATCAATCAGCTGCAGCCGCCGCACTCCCAGAGCGGCCAGCTGAATGGCCACCTGCCGTCCAATGGCACCGACGCCGATGACCGTCACCGTTAACGGTTTGAGTTTTTCCATCGGTACCAGTTCTGACTGACGGATAAAACGATCAGTTACAAGATTCATAGTTTCTCCTTGTTCTATTTCGAAGTGGTAAATAAACGGGGATACTTATATTGGAAAAACAGGCCACTGCTCAGCAGGGGGGAATCCACAGTCCAACCATTCGGCCAGATCCCACAACAGCGGCAGTGGTGCCTCCTGCACACACTGCAGGTACTCTGCTTCCCAGTCTTCCTGATTGCTGGCGGCAAACTCTGGTTTAAAATCAATGCCGACAGACAGCTTCTCGGCCACTGACTTGCCGGAACGTTTTAGCTCCCCATACGTGGCCCCGTTACGGGCGAGAATCAACATCACCGCCCAGTCACAGTGGCCGAACACGCGGGCGAAGGTCTCGACATCGACCTGACTGGGTTGCGCGGAGTGACCGGGATGCGTGTGGATCCAGACCCGCCCGAAATTCTCCGGATGTCGACCCGCATCGATCTGGTCGTCAAAGAAGTCAGCCACCGCGGTATCATCAAAGACCACGGTCACGTCAGTACAAGACTGCTGGATCAGCACCACATCGTTCACGAACCGGGGATCTGCAGGATCAGTGATTCCGAAGCCACCGACCTCCGTCGGCCCCCGGTCACGCAGGTAGATCAGCTTGGCCCAGGCATACGGACTGAACCGCAGTATAGAACGTTTGCGCTGTTTCTGGCGTTTCCGACGGGGACGGTGTAACAGACGGT
>NZ_CALFPF010000579.1 GCF_937919775.1 uncultured Gimesia sp. | reverse complement strand
GATCCAGTGCCTGTAGCATCTTGTTTTTATAGGGGACAATTTCTTCCAGCCGGCTTCGGAAATATTCCGGGCGGATCAGATCACCCATGCGAATCGCATGTGTTCTGCCTGCTTTATCGCGGTAGCAGGTACCAATGCCCCGCATGGTGGTCCCGATGGCTTTTTCTTTGCGGTTTTCTTCGAAAATAATTTCTTCCTGCATATGATAGGGGAAAATCACATGCGCGCGATCGCTGATCAACAGCCGACTCGCTTCAATCGGACCTTTCTGATCACAAATCGCCGCCATCTCTTTCAGGAATGCCTTGGGATTCATCACGACCCCGCCGGCAATCACGGAAGTTACATTCGGATTCAGAACACCGGTCGGTAATAATGATAGCTTATAGGTGACTCCGTCAAATTTGACAGTATGACCCGCATTATTGCCTCCCAGGTAGCGCACCACGATTTCGTGCTGTTCTGAAAGAAGATCAACTATTTTGCCCTTGGCTTCATCGCCCCACTGTAATCCGATTACCGACGTCGCTGACACAAAACTATCCCGCTGTTTGAATGGAACTGAAAAATTTAGAAAAATACGGACAATCATGATTCACTGCGGAATCAAAAAACGACGAGCAGAACGCGCGCACCGGCCTATTTTATCGAACGGATTCCCATTTGGGGAGCGTCACGCGCCATGATGCACTTAATAATTGGATTTTCGCTGCATTAGATGATATAATTCCAATTGCACACTTCACTTGTGCGGGCCAGATCAAGAAATTACGCCAGGCTAATGAACATATCTCCTCAAAAACGTATTTTAATCATCGACGATGATGAAGGGCTGACCGAGCCCCTCCAAATTGCTATGGAAGCCGCAGGTTATGAAGTATTGACGGCGCATGACGGCAATGAAGGGGTTATGAAAATCGAGCGGGATGCCCCCGATCTGGTACTCTTGGATCTGGTAATGCCCCGCCGTAGCGGCTTCGCGGTCCTCGACAGCATTATCAACCACAAACGCCGCGCCCCTCGCATTATCATGGTCACCGGTAACAGCGAACCCAAATACCGGGAACTGGCACTCGACCGAGGTGTCGACCTCTTCATCCCCAAACCCTACCACATCGAAGAATTGGTTCAGGCCGTGAATGATCTACTGAAATCTGATGCGAGTGAGTAATGACGATCAGACTTTCCTGCGAAAGCTCATACTAATCACCAGGTGCCGTCCACGCAAAGAATCAATCATGAAAAAACGCCACCATTATCCCCAACAAATATTTCAGATCGTTTGCTTCTGGATCATCCTCAGCACCTTTTTACCCACACTCACTGCAGCGGAACCGATAACCCACAAAGCAATACACAACAAAATCTTTCTGCTTCCCTACTTCCTCGGTAACGGCGAAACTGGCGTTTATCTCGCATACAGTCGCGACGGGCTGAATTTTCAGTGGCTCAACAAAGGCAAAGTCGTGATGCCCGCGCCTGCCTGGGGTGAGGAAAGCCTGACGCGAGATCCTTCGATTGTTTATCATAACGGCGAATTCCATATGGTCTGGACGACGAGTTGGAACGCACGCAGCATCGGGTATGCCCATTCGAAAGATCTGCTGCATTGGAATCCCGCACAGAAAATTGACGTCTGGCAGGACTTCACTGCGGTCAAGAATACCTGGTCGCCAGAAGTGCATTGGGATCCGGAAAAACAGGAATTCCTCATCCTCTGGAGTTCTACCACTCTCGCAGAGCTGGAAGACAAAGACGACAGCGAAGACTCGCATGGTTATGACCAGCGCACCTACGCCATCCGCACCCGTGACTTCAAGACCTTCACGAAACCAAAACTCTTTTATAGTCCGCAACCGGAAATCAGCGTAATTGATCCGTTCATCACCCACGATGATCACAACACAGAGAGCACCGCCGATGACCGCTGGGTGATGGTCATCAAAAACGAAATGCCCGCCGAGCGAGGCGGTAAGAATTTACGCCTCGTATTCAGTAAACACATGCAGGGCCCGTATGAAACAACCCTTGGTCCCCCGATTGTGGGTGCCGGCACATCCATCGTAAATACGATGGGAGAAGGCCCCTCGCTGTTTAAATTCAACAAACTCTGGTACCTCTACTGGGACGCTCCCGGCAGCGAATATTCCTACTGCCTGGCAACCAGCCCTGATCTGATCCACTGGACCAACCGCTCTCAAGAAATGTCGTTACCCACCAAACATATGCGGCACGGCACCGTAATCCTGGTCCCTGAAAACGTGATCGCCGGTCAGTTAAGTGATAAGTGAGTCACCACAGACCACTTACTCAGCAACCTCCTGTTGTCTATCGACAACTCCGAATCACATTCAGAGCCGCCCGTCAATTTTGAAAATCACCCGCCGCCGATTGCGGGTAAAAAGTGGATTTCACTTTCGGGGGAGACTTTCTGAGCCAGGCCGCGCGGAGTCACATTTTGATCGACGGTGACCGACATCCCCGCCCTGAGTTTTCCCTCAGGGCAGAGACGCTCCATCACACCCGAATGCTGCCGATCCAGAGATAGCACCGCTTCCAGAACGGTGGCCCCTTCCACTACGACTTCTTCCTGCCCCTCACAGTAAGGTCTGAGCAAGGGAGGAATAAACAGACGAGGCATTCTCGGTTCAACTCCTGATTAAGACTCTTTCTTTAATAGTTCGTGCAAGACTCGTGGAGGCGACATCGGCAGTTCATACAGGCGAACGCCGACCGCATCGTAAATCGCCGCTTCCAGAGCAGCCGGAGGTGGCACAATGGGAACTTCGCCCACGCCACGCACCCCATAAGGATGACCGGGGTTCGGCACTTCCACAATGATCGCGTCGATCATCGGCAGATCATAGCAGGTCGGAATCCGATAATCGAGGAAATTCGCATTCCGCATACTGCCTGTTTCGTCATACCAGTATTCTTCGTTCAACCCCCAGCCAATTCCCTGAACGGCTCCTCCTTGAATCTGCCCTTCGACATAAGCGGGATGAATGGCCGTACCACAGTCCTGGGCGGCGGTGTAACGCAAAATATCCACTTTTCCGGTATCGGGGTCGACTTCCACATCCACGAGATGCGTTCCGAACGCGCCGCCGGGTTCGTTGTGATTCGAAACACCACGCGCAATTAACGGCTCGCCGGTCGTACTCAGTTCCATGGCAATTTCTTTGAAACAGACGCTTTTATCCGGCCCGATCACGTGACCGTCTTCGTAAGAAACTTGAGCAGGATCAACGTCCCACAGCTCAGCCGCCCGCGCGACAATCTGGCGTTTCAGGTCCTGAGCCGCTTCATATGCAGCCCAACCTGTCGCATATGTTACACGACTTCCGCCGGTCACATCGGTATATCCAACACTGTCTGTATCCACCACAGCCGGTTTAATATCTTCAGCTGCCAGTCCCATCGCTTCAGCAAACTGCATCGCGATCCCGGTTCGCGACCCGCCGATATCGGTTGAGCCTTCCAGCAGCGATACCGAACCATCTGTGTTTACGGTGACAGTTACAGCAGATTTCAAACCTGCATTAAACCAGAAACCGGAACCAATGCCCCGCCCCTGATTTTTGCCGGTGAGCGGCGTCTTGTAATGATCGCTGTTCTTGATGGCTTCCAGTGTTTCCACCAGACCCACTCGGGGATACGTCACGCCGTCAATTCGGCGTGTCCCTTCTTTCGAAGCATTCAGCAGACGGAATTCAACCGGTTCCATACCCAGTTTTTCACAAAGCTCATCCACAACCGTTTCCGTGGCAAATGCGGCGTTGGTCGCTCCCGGCGCGCGATACGCGTTCGTGCGGGGCTTGTTGACGCAGACGTCGTAGCCTTCGACTCGTCCATTGGGTATATCGTAGCAGGAGAAGACGCACATGGCTCCTGCGCCAATCGGAGAACCAGGATAACCGCCTGCTTCATAAGCCATCCAGGCCTCGGCTGCGGTGAGACGGCCGTCAGCGTCGACGCCCATCTTGATTCTGATAAAAGAACCGGGGGTGGGGCCTGTTGCCTGCAGCACGTCCGCCCGGTCCATCACAATTTGAACGGGAACCCCTGCTTTACGAGATAAGACTGCAGCCGCTGGTGCGAGATAAACGGAGATCTTGCCACCAAAACCCCCGCCAATTTCCGCAGGGACCACTTTCACGCGGGCCAGAGGCACATGCAACAACTCTGCCATCTGCGAGCGGACTGAAAACGTGCCTTGAGTTGGAGTCCAGACGGTAATCTGACCATCGTTGTTCCACAATACGGTTGCAACGTGAGGTTCGATATACCCCTGATGTACGGTCGATGTGCGGAATTCGCGTTCAACGACATATTTGGCGTCGGCGAATCCTTTTTCGATATCCCCTTTTTCAAAAACGATATGCTTGGCCACATTGGTCGGCTTGTCCCCTTTTTCTCCCGTAGAGGCTTCTTCCGTCCGCACATCGGGATTCAATACCGGCGCGTCAGAGGACATCGCTTTCAGCACATCCATCACGGGAGGCAGGACTTCATATTCGACTTCGATCAGGCTGGCTGCTTCCTGTGCGATATGCAGATTGTCGGCGGCAACCGCAGCAACCGCATGCCCTTTGTAAAGCACTTTGGTGCGGGCGAGATTGTTGCTGCTGAGATGATTCAGGACGACTGCCCCTTCCCCCAGCTCGGCAATTTTATCACCGGGTTCAGGCAGATCTGCGCTGGTGGCGACGGCGCGTACACCCGGCAAAGCTTCGGCTTTTGAGGTATCAATCGATTTAATATTAGCATGGGCATGCGGGCTGCGGAGAATGGCTCCAAAGATCATGCCTTTGATTTTAATGTCAGCACCATACAAGGCGCGCCCCGTCACTTTGTCAGCTCCGTCGTGTCGGATGGGACGGGTCCCGATCACTTTGTATTTGGGAGCTTCATCACTTCCCTCTGCTGCTTTTACTTCGTCAATGGTCGCCATTAGACAGTCTCCTTCGCACATGAGGCCGATTGTTCCGCTCTGGTTTCCGCAGCCTGCTGAATGGCGCGCACAATTTTGTCATAGCCGGTGCAGCGACACAAATTTCCTGCCATCGAGAAACGGATTTCTTCTTCGGTCGGGTTCGGGTTCTCATCCAGGAACGCTTTGGCGGACATAATGTAACCCGGCGTACAGATGCCGCACTGCAGGGCCGCGTTTTCCAGAAAGGCTTGCTGTAAAGGATCCAGCCCGTCGCCGGGAGCCAGACCTTCGATGGTTTCGATGTTGGCACCCTCCGCTTCCACCCCCAGAATCATACAGCTGTTGACCGCGCGGCCATCAATGATCACCGAGCAGGCACCACAATTACCGTTAGAGCAGCCTTCTTTGGCACCTGTCAGGTTCAATGTATTACGCAATATTTCGAGCAGGGTCTGCCGGGGCTGGCAGAGGAACTCCTCTTCGCGGCCATTGATAGTCGCGGTTACGATCCGTTTCTTCGCCATCGAAAAGTCCTTATTAAAAAAGTCTGATTTTTATTCAATTGTTGAGAGAGATTCATCAGCGAAAGTGACAAATCATCCGCGAGCACGTTCCACCGCTTTTTTGATCACACGTTCGGTGAGGACGCCGGTCACATGAGTCCGAAACTCCTGTGTACCCCGCATGTCGGTAATCGGATGCACAACCGCCCGCGCCGCAGCTGCTGCTTTTTGAATCGTTTCATCATTCACCGGCTGCCCGGCTAAGAGTTCACTCGCTTCCTGAGCGTAAAATGGTTTCGCGGCGACCGCGCCCAACCCGATGCGGGCAGAGACAAAATTCTCGCCACTCGCGTCCAGAACCACCGAAGCACCCACTCCGACGACGGCGATATCCATCTCATTGCGGGGGATGAACCGACGATAATGCGAACCACTATGAGCCGGACGAGGAGGAAATTGTAATTCGACGATAATTTCGCCCGGTTCCAGCACGTTCTGGCCAGGTCCCGTACAAAACTGATCGACGGCGACTTCCCGTGTTCCCGAGGGCCCCGCAATAATAACCCTGGCATTAAGGGCAATTAAAGCCGGCGTCGAATCGGCGGCAGCACCGGCATTCGCCAGGTTTCCACCGACGCTGGCTCGGTTTTGAACCTGCATACCACCGATGATATTACTGCTGTCAGAAATCGCCGAATACTGTTCCAGAATGCCCGGATGCTCGTAAATTTTGTAACAGGGGACCGCGGCGCCAAGTCGCAAGCCTGCATTGTTCAGTTCCAGGACCATCAGTTCCGGGATTTTCTTCAAATCCACAATCAGATCCGCCACCAGTCGGCCCGTTCGCACATGATCGATCAGATCGGTCCCCCCTGCCAGCGGGCGGGCTGTTCCTTTACTTTTGGCTAGTAAGCCGACAGCGTCAGCCAGTGAAGTGGGTGCCTCATATTCAAAGTCACGCATCGCAGGTATGTCCCTCTCCAAATTGTCTTATTCATCATCCATTCGCAGCAGGCGAATCAGAGATCATTTCTCGAGCTTCACTCAAGCCCTATTATCAGTCACTGGTGGAGTAACATCAATGCAACCAAAGATGAAGAAACACCGTATTTCCGAATTTTATAATTTCCTTTAGAATAAAGCCTCTCCGAACGCTGACAAGTCTGATTCCCTCTGGAGAGGCGAGAAAAGTTCTGATTGACTTCCTCTCAACACTTACCTCGCCTATTCGGATTTGTTACCCTGCTTCACTGTTAGCAAAATACCGCGAAAAAGGGACTTTCCCCAGACCGCAGGAAAGTGGCCAGACCCAACATTCCCCGGATTGCCTGCGTAAGAGAATGAGTGACAGGATGTCAGTTATCGGGGTGTTGCGACCTTCAACTCCCAGATCCGGTGGTCTCAGATAAAATTGAATTACAAAAGAACAAGTGCGGACTGCACTCAGAGGCAGGTTATATAAGTGGCACAAAAAAAAGCGTCTTCAAGCCTGAATCAAAATATTGAGCAGCGAACACAGGAGCTCGGACAGCAGATTTGGGGTCTGTTGGAACGTCGCGAGCCATCCATGTTTGAAAAACGCTGGTGGGATGACCGGATTCTCGCCTGGGCGATGGCAGACGAATCCGTCAAGGTGCAAATGTTCCGCTTTGTGGACGTTCTGCCGATGCTCCGATCCCATAAATCGATCGTCAGACACCTGCACGAATATTTTGAAGATGTTCGTAAACACCTTCCCTGGGCAGCTCGGATCGGTTTGGAGCTGTCACAGCCAAACTCCGTGCTGGGGCGTGCGCTGGCTTTGAACGCCCGCTCTAATGCTCGTCGTATGGCCAGTCGTTTTATTGCCGGCTCCAGTATAGAAGAAGTTCATTGTACAATCGATCGGCTCAGAAGCGAAAACTTCACATTCACACTCGACCTGCTGGGCGAAGCCGTCATCAGTGAATCGGAAGCCGAAGCCTATCTGCAATCCTACCTTGATCTGATCGCCGGACTTTCACCGCGCGTCAGGAAATGGTCGGAAAACGTTCAACTCGACTGGGACAACCAGGGACATCTACCGCGAACCAACGTTTCGATCAAGCTGTCTGCGTTGTGCAGCCAGTTCAAGCCAACCGACCCGGTCGGTACGATGGCCGCCGTTCAACCTCGCTTAAGAACATTGCTGCGTGCTGCCATGAAGTACGACGCTTATCTGCACGTCGATATGGAACAGAATTCCTACAAACCGTTGACGCTGGAGATTTTCAAGCAGACTTTGATGGAAAAGGAGTTTCGCGACTTTGACAATGTCGGCATTGTGATTCAGGCTTATCAGCCACAATCCGAAACAGATCTGCTGGACCTGTTAAAATGGGTCAAAAAACGAAAAACGCCGATCTGGATCCGGCTCGTCAAAGGTGCCTACTGGGATTACGAAACGATCACATCGCAGTATCACCACTGGCCAATCCCCGTCTTTCAGGAGAAATGGGAATCGGATGCGAACTTTGAAAAGCTGACACACATCCTGCTGCAAAACTACCAGTGGCTGCGACCTGCCTTCGGCAGTCATAACATGCGCAGCCTGGCACATGCCATCGCCGTTGCTCATGAATTAGATGTCCCCCCTTCTGCCTATGAAATCCAGATGCTGTATGGCATGGGAAAAGAGCAGGCGCAGGTCTTTGCGGAAATGGGTCATCGCGTCCGCATTTATACGCCTTTTGGCGAATTGATTCCCGGCATGGCCTATCTGGTCAGACGATTGCTGGAAAACACTTCCAACGACTCATTCCTTCGACAAAGCTTTACCGAGCACGTCAACCTGGAGACTTTATTGATGAATCCTTCCGAACATGCCAAGAAATCAACCAAACAGAAATATGCCGAAGAACCAATGAAGGGCTTCCAGAATGAACCACTGATTGATTTCAGCCTGGAAGAATCCCGCGCGAAAATGCAGGCAGCGCTGGAAACGGTCTCCGACCAGCTTGGCAAAGAATATCCGCTGTTGATCAATGGTAGGGCCATCGACACCAAAGCCACAATCACCTCGCGCAATCCGTCGCATCACTCGGAATCGGTGGGAACCGTCTCGTCTGCATCTGCTGACGATGCCATCGACGCCATCGATGCCGCCCGCCGCGCCTATCCCGGATGGTCGAAAACAGAACCGCAATACCGGTCTGAATATCTGGAACTGATCGCCGCCAACATGCGCCGCAAACGATTCGAACTGGCCGCCTGGATGGTTTATGAATGCGGCAAGCCCTGGGAAGAAGCGGACGGTGATGTCGCGGAAGCCATTGACTTCTGCATGTACTATGCAGATCAGATGCGCAGGCTCGCAGAACCTTTGGACTGTGATGTTCCCGGCGAAGAAAACACCTACTTCTATCGTCCGCGGGGAACCGTGGCTGTGATTGCCCCCTGGAATTTTCCGCTGGCAATTCTCACCGGCATGACTGTCGCTGCATTAGTCACTGGAAACACCGTTGTCATGAAACCTGCAGAACAGTCGTCAGTCGTCGCTGCCAAACTCATGGACCTCATTCATGAGTCCGGCGTTCCGGATGGCGTCGTCAACTTCCTGCCTGGAATCGGTGAAGAAGTGGGTCCCGAACTGGTAGGGAGCCCTGACGTGGAAATGATCACATTTACCGGCTCGCGCAACGTAGGGTTGGCGATTAACGAAACCGCTTCAGAAACAGACCTCCGGCAGAAGATGGTCAAACGTGTCATCGCTGAAATGGGTGGAAAAAACGCGATCATTGTCGACGATGACGCCGACCTTGATGAAGCCGTGCTCGGCGTGATGCACTCCGCATTCAACTATGCCGGCCAGAAATGCTCGGCCTGTTCGCGCGTGATAGTGCTCGAGGCCATTTACGACTCGTTTCTGAATCGCCTGATTGAAGCGACCAAAAGCCTGAAAATTGGTCCCGCTGAAGATCCCGGAACCGTCGTGGGACCGGTGATCGACGAAGAGGCCAGGCAAAGGATTCTCGAAATGATCGAAATTGGCAAAGAGGAAGCAACGCTGTCGCTGGCCTGCGATACTTCGAAACTCGACGAAGAAGGCTATTACGTCGGACCGCATATTTTCACTGACGTTGATTCCAGCTGCCGCATTGCTCAAGAGGAAATTTTCGGCCCCGTTCTGGCAGTGATGAAAGCAGAGGACTTTGACGAAGCAATTTCAATTGCCAATGACACGCTGTATGCCTTAACCGCCGGTGTCTACAGCCGCAGCCCGGCACATCTGCAGAAAGCCAGACGGGATCTTGTTGCCGGTAACATTTATCTGAATCGCAGTATTACCGGCGCGATGGTGGAACGTCATCCTTTCGGAGGCTTCAAGATGTCCGGTATCGGTAGCAAAACTGGCGGGCCGGATTACCTGCTCCAGTTCCTGATTCCCGTCAATGTCTCAGAAAACACCATGCGCCGCGGCTTTGCTCCGACGACCGACGACGACGAAGAAGCATAGTTCAATCAATGACTCCATCGAGAGTCGAACTCCCGGCTCTCATTAATGAACCTAATCCCGAATCCTATCCGGGCTGAGCGCAACGTACTGTGACGAATTAAGGTACCCGCGCGCCATACCGAGTCGCTTTGCGCAAAAGATCACAATGCGGTGACCAGATCGATGGCCCAAAAAACAACTACACCCAAGTACACTAAAAACCGCCTTCCCGAAGCCGGCTACAGAATTCAGATTCTACAGCAGCGTCTGAACATGCTGAGTGTTTCAGGAGGCAGATCACTTCAGCAATCCGATCACCTGACATCACGCAGTGGCGGTTATTGGGGTTCTAGCTTAATAGTCCGTATTCGATTGTCAAAATAAACAGGTCCATTGCCGCTATTGCCAAAAAATAACATATGTTTTTAGGTCAGAATGAAGAACGCTGCAACGAAATCAGACGGGATGTTCTTAAACGAAGGCAACCGCCTACAGCGTATAACGCATGTACATTTTAAATAATCGACAATAGATGCATTGTTGAACGGTTTAAGATTTGGGACGAATATTACAGGAATAGAACGAGTTCTCGTACAGAACCCGGAAG
>NZ_CALFPF010000578.1 GCF_937919775.1 uncultured Gimesia sp. | reverse complement strand
GAACAAACTTCGATACAATGGCGATCACTGATTTGATGGCTGACCGCTCGTTGGCCCCTGCCTGCTAAATCCTACCTAAACAGCGTGGTCATATGAATTTACGTTTCATACGAAAACTGCTTTGTTGTACGGCGCTCCTTGTTGCCGGTTCGGCCTTACCTGCTTATGCCGCGCTTCCCCTGCATCAACAGATCGATTCTCTGCTGGGTGCGGGAAAAGAACCGTTCGAAAAAAACTCCAGTGCACCAGCCGACGATGCCACGTTTTTGCGACGCGTCACGCTCGATTTAACCGGAACAATTCCGTCCTCTGATGAAGTGCGTACGTTTTTGGCCGATGATTCTGCCGACAAGCGCACGCAGTTAGTCGACCGACTTTTAGCTTCGCCGGAACACGCGCGGCGGATGCAATATCTGTTCGACACCATGTTGATGGAACGCCGCCCCGACAAACACGTGCCTGCAGCCGAATGGCAGGCCTATTTACGCAACTCGTTTTTGGAAAACAAACCCTGGGACGTGCTGGTCAACGAAATTCTAACCGCGGATGGCACCGACGAAAAAACGCGTCCCGCGGCCAAGTTTCTGCTCGATCGGGAATTGAAAGCGGAAATTGTCACCCGCGATCTGGGCCGTATGTTTCTGGGACGCGATCTGGAATGTGCGCAATGTCACAATCATCCCAATGTCGATGATTATCTGCAGCGTCACTATTACGGTTTGAACGCGTTTTTGAACCGCAGTTATCTCTTCAATGATCCCAAGACGAAGAAAACTTCGATCGGCGAAAAAGCGGAAGGGCTCGTTTCCTTCACATCGGTATTTACCAAAGAAGAAGGCAAGACCGCCCCGCGAATGCTTGACCTGCCTGAAATTCCCGATCCGGCTGAAGTGAAAGTTCTCTACAAAGTCAAGCCGGCAAAAAATGTGCGTTCGGTGCCGGTTTACAGCAGACGACTGCAGTTGGCCGATGCGATGACGAACCCTGCCAACGTTGCCTTCCAGCAGAATATTGTGAACCGGTTATGGGCGATGATGATGGGCCGCGGTTTTGTGGAACCGCTCGACATGTGGCATGCCGACAATCCTCCCTCGCATCCCCAGGTGCTGGATCTGTTAACGCAATCATTTCAGGAACACGATTTTGACATGCGATTCCTGTTGCGCGAGCTGGCGTTGTCTCAGACTTATCAACGCAGCAGCCACGTTTCTGCAGACGCGAAAATTCCCCAGGAAATCAATTATGGTGTGGGGCTCTTGAAACCGCTCTCTCCCGAGCAGCTTGCCTGGTCGATGATGCAGGCGACGGGCGTAACCGACAGGACGCGGGCCGAAGTAAAAGCAAAAGAGATCAAAGCCAACCCCAAACAAGGGACGCAAAAAACGGAAGATCCGCTCTGGCGGGAAGAAAACCTGCACAAAGCATTACAGGGAAACGTGACTTCCTTTGTGATCACGTTTGGCACGGTGGGGGCGCAATCAACGCGGTTTGACGCTTCGGCCAATCAGGCACTCTTTCTGCTCAACGGACCACTGGTGCAATCCTGGATCAGGCCCGGCGGTAACAATCTGACTGCGCAACTCAAGAAACTGAAAACGGCGCCCGAAATCGCGGAAGAATTGTATCTGGCTGTCTTTTCGCGTCTGCCTGAGCAGGCAGAAATCGAACAGGTGACGGCTTATCTGCAAGTGAGTCAGGATCAACCCGATCAGGGTTTACCCCAACTCGTCTGGGCGGCGCTTTCGTCCGATGAATTCCGCTTCAATCATTAATGACTCTCAATGTGTTCCTGCTTGACAGGCAGAAGGACTGATAATGCGACGAAATCAAGGATGCAACCCACTGGATCACCAACTGGCCCGCCGGCAGTTTTTAGCGGGTGCCGCCGGTGGTGCAATCAGCCTGGGGTTGTCTGGCGCACCCGCCATTGCAGAACAGGTCAAAGGCCAGCACAAACGCATCCTGCAGGTGTATCTGCAGGGGGGCGTCAGCCAGTTGGAATCGTGGGATCCCAAACCGGGAACCGAATTCGGCGGCCCGTTTCGTGCCATTCCAACGTCGGTGCCGGGCATGCACATTTCCGAGCTCCTGCCTTACACGGCGCAGCGGATGCATCTGCTCTCCCTCGTGCGCAGCATCAATATCAAAACCAATGATCACACTCAGGGTCGCCTGTTTATGGAGAAGGGGCGGCGGGCCGGCGAGTATCCTTACATCGGTTCCATCGCTTCTAAATATCTGGCACCGACGAACAGCGAACTGCCCGGTTATATCCACATCTCAACACGCGGCCTGACTGATAGCACGTCTGCGTTTCTCGGGGCACAGCACGGGCAATTGAAATTTGAAGGCGTCAAGCCGCCGAAAAACTTGGCTTTGCCGAATGGACTGAATGAGACGGCGGCGGCCCGCCGAATTGAGCTGCGGCAGCAGTTCAACAAACAGTTCGGTCAGGGACGTCCCAAATCGATGACCGAATCGTTCGATGTGTCATTCGAACAGGCGGCCAAGCTGATGGCCCGGAAAACGTTTTTCGAGAAACAACCCGACGGAAAAGACCTGGAACGTTACGGCAAACACGATTTCGGCCGCAACTGCCTGCTGGCCCGCGCCTTACTCGAAAACGACGCCACCTGTGTCAAAGTGACGCATCACGGCTACGATTCGCATGCCGAGAACTTTAATTTCCATCTCGAGCAACTGGGTGAATTTGACAAGACATTTTCGATGCTGCTCGACGATTTGCACGAGCGGGGCATGTTGGAAAGTACGCTGGTGATGGTCTATTCGGAATTCGGCCGCACTCCTCAGATTAATGTCCGCTACGGTCGCGATCACTGGGGGACCGCCTGGTCAATCGCCCTGGGAGGCTGCGGAATTCAACCGGGGGCCATCATCGGAAAAACCAACGAGAAAGGGACCGCCGTCGTCGAACGCGAAGTCGATGCCGGCCATCTGTTCCACACCTACCTGCAGGCACTCGGCATCGATTCCACCAATGATCACGACATCGCCGGCCGGTCGATTCCCATCGGCGATCCCACCGCACAATCCATTAAGGAGTTGTTGGCATGAAAGTCAAGCAACCCGATACCTCAGGCGCCCTCGTCGCACAGAAGCCGCTCGTCGAATCCGAGCTCATCGAACCTGCCAAAACCCATCAGGTGGCGCAGTTCAAACACAGTGTCCCGCTGACGTCCTGCCGCGTCGATCCGACTGGCACGTACGTTGTCGCCGGTGCGCAGGATCTGGACATTCAAGTGTGGCATCTGCAGACCCAGGCCCAACGCACGCTCAAAGGGCACACGAGCTGGGTCCGGTCGTTTGATTTCTCCAAAGATGGCAACACACTGTACTCCGCATGCTGGGGCGGCGATGTCAAAGTCTGGAACATGGCCGACGCCGCACCCCAGGCCCTGATGACGATTCCCGCTCACAAAGGGTCGGCGCGCTGGGTGCGGCTCTCTCCCGACCAGACAAAACTCGCGACCTGCGGCAATGATCTGCTGGTGAAGGTCTGGAACATTGCAGACGGCGAACTGCTGCAGACGTTCTCAGGCCACGAACGCCATGTGTACGCGGTTGACTTTCATCCCGACGGTCGGCACCTGGTTTCCCAGGACCTGATGGGCGTCATCAAAATCTGGGACATGCAAACCGGTAAGCTGGCGCGAGGCATGGATGCCAGTCTGATGACCGGCTACGACAATAAATTCGCCGCCGACATGGGCGGCGCACGCGATTTGCAATTCAGCCCGGATGGCAGCGAACTGGCCAGCGCAGGAATTACCAATGTGGCCAACTCGTTTGCCGGCATTCAGGACCCGATCATCATGCTTTTCGACTGGAAAACCGGCAAAGAAAAAGCACAACTCAAACCAGATAAAACGTTTCAGGGAATCGCCTGGGGCGTGCGCTATCATCCCGACGGATTCCTGATCGGCGCAGGCGCCGATCGCAGCGGCAAAGGCGAACTGTGGTTCAGCAAGCCTGGCGAGAAAGAGTTCTTTCACACGCTGAAACTTCCCAAAGCGGCCCGTGGCCTCGACCTCCTGGCCGACGGGCGGCATCTGGTTGTCCCTCACGCCGACGGCTCCGTCTGCACCTACCGCATGACCGCCAAAGCGAAGCTGTTCGGAACGTAATTCACCTTTTAGTCTTCCTGCAGAGCCGGCGTCAGCGGTTTACCGTCGGCGCTGGGGAGTTTGACGCCCAGCAGACGCGCGATGGTTGGTGCCACGTCGAGGCTCTGAATCTTGCCGAGGTTGGTGCCCGGTTTGATGCCATACCCGGAGATGACCAGTGAACCGAGCATGTCCGGCTGGTCGGGAAGGTAACCGTGTGTTCCGCCGGGGGTCTTACGCGGGGTCACCAGATCGTCACCTGACTCACTGTTTGTGAACGAGTAACCGGATTTCGCCGCCAGCCACAAATCCGGAGCATGGGAATCCTGCGCGGGAGTCGGCAGGCCGAGTTTTGTGTACTCATCTGCATCGAGTACGGACTGCACGCCCTCAATCGCTGCGAACTTTGTCTTCAGATTTTTGATGGTCGCTTCACGATTCGTATCGTCCAGAATATAGACCATGCAGGCGCCCCCTTGCGACAGACAATAAACCTGCTTTTTCTCTTTGGACAACAACCCTTCCTGTTTGAGCAGCACATTCGGCAGGATGTCTTTCGTGATCGGGAAGAAACCGTGATCGCTGGCGACGACGAGTGTTGTTTTATCGCGGTGCGGAGAAAGTTTGATCGCTTCGACGATATCGCGCAGACGGTCATCGGCATAACTGACGGCCCAGTAGGCTTCGGGCGTCTTCGGACCGAACTGGTGTTCCACGTGATCGACTTCAACGAGGTGAATCAGCAGCAGGTTCGGCGGATGATTCTGAAACAGGTGTCGTGTCATGCGGGTGTAGAGCCAGTCCCGTTTTACACCGCCTCCTTTTTCACCCGTCCATGAGCCATGCAGATCAACGGGCAGACCGGCTTTCCGCAGTTCATCCAGCCAGACAGGGGTGGCGTACTTCGGCCAGGCTTCTTTGCCAAACATGTCGGGCACGGTCCAGTCGAGCGTGCGTGCGTTGCGCGTCGCCGGCCAGACGATTCCTGCAGTGACCAGTCCCGCATTGTGCGCGGCATCGTATATGGTCGGCACTTTGACGATCTGGTCCTTGTCGAACAGCGGATCGGGAATGAACGCCACCGATGCGGCACTTTTGCGGTCCAGATAGTTATTGCCGATCACGCCGTGTTTCGCGGGCGTCGTGCCGGTGACCAGCGTTGTATGATTCGGCCAGGTGACGGTCGGAAACGAGCAGATCATCCCGTCCGCACGCGCTCCGTCCTTTGCCAGTTTTCTCAAGGTCGGCATGTCTGCCAGAGGATCATCCAGATAAAAATTCGCCAGCCCATCCACGCTCACCAGGATCACACAGCGATCATCATGAGGTTCAGCAGCCTGAGAAACCGGATTCACATTGAACAGGAACAAGCAGACACAAATGGAAGCAAGAAATTTGTAGCGCATTGAGATGTCTCCAAAGTTTGTAATCAGGTAACTCAGTCGCTTGCCCCATTCATCAGGCAGGCTCTTCTCCATTTTGCGGCACGCGGAGGGGTATTGCAACCGAGATGGTTCTCATATCACTCACAAAGCAACAGAGCGGCAGGGCGCCAGGTAGTGTTTATTGTTTTTGAATGTGATTCCCAGGACCGCAACCTGACCCAGGTCGGTTTTAACCGCGGCTAACGCCGTGCGGCTGATCTTGTTTTCAGGTACTTTGACAGCCGGAATGACTTATTAGCCGCAGGGCGTTAGCCCCGGTTGCTCCACATTTATAAAGACAATTCGAATTAAAAACGCTACCTGGCCGCCGTGATCACCTTTCGTTGTACATAAAGCCCTGCTACTTTGCAGCCTGCTGCTTCACATGTTCCAGAATCGCATTGAAAAATTCTGTCTGAATATCCGCGGGGGCGGCGTGGCCCATCAGTGGTTTGTTGATGACCTGCTTCTTCCCCTGCAACTGGTTATAGGCGGCGTAACAACTTGAGGGCGGACAGGTGACGTCAATAAAACCGACGCTCATGATCGCGTCGGCTTTGCACCGGCTCGCGAAGTTGACGGCATCAACGTACTGACCAGCTTTTAACTGTGCGGGCTCCGGCGTGCCATCGGGCAGCGTCGTGACCAGTTTCGGCCAGCCATTAATCCGACCGGCGGCGCGGCCCGAGTGATCGCAAATTGCAGGCACGCCTGTCGCAATGAAAGTCACGCGGTCGTCAATGCCACCCGCGACCAAAGCCTGGCCGCCCCCCTGGCTGTGTCCCGCAACGATGATCGTTTTTCCGTCCCACTCCGGTTGCGCGGTCAGAAAATCAATCGCACGCACCAGCCGTAAAAACATCCCGCGAAAGTAAACGGTATCGCGGCTCTCACGTCCCGCCTGCCGATAATCCTTCAATTCACCCTGTGCAAGATCTGTATAAAACTGGGCCGGTTTGCCGTTGGGAATGCCGTGCGCGTTGATGTCCATCGACAACATTCCGGCATCCGCTCCCTTCACGGCATTCGCCAGTGCCGAACTGCGGACCCCTGCTCCATGCACCCACAGAATGGCGGGCAGACTTTTCGGTTCGGCGTCTTTGGGTTTTGCCAGATAACCGGAGACCGGCGCGCCCCCCAGACAGTCGACTTGCACATCATAACAGACAATCTTGGGATTGGGTTGCGCGACCATTTCCAGTTTCGCTTTTGCAGGAACCGCCGCCAGTTGTTTTTTCTGATCCGCCCAGAACTGATCGAAGTCTTCGGGAACCGGCGTACTGAGACCAATCTCCAACGGAGAAAACGCGGCCCCTGCCATGCTGGTCACTTTTTTCTCTGTTCCGGCTGTCACGGTACAACGCAGAAACACAGGTTTGTCCGCCGTCACGCTGACTTCGACCGGCTCTTCACCCATCGTGAGACTGCCTTTCGGAAAACCGGGGGCGCCGCCGATAAAATCATCCACGGTATACGTCACTGTTTCGCCTGTCGCCGGTTTGCCGTCTCTCGTCAGCGAAATCAGAAAATGGGCGATTTCCCCGGTTTGGTAAATCGCATCCGGCCGATCGGTGACGACTTTCAGTTCAATCTTCTCAGCGGCAGCAGCGAGGTGAGAAAGCGACAGGCAGATCGCCAGTATAATTACCGGAGACAAAATGTTTTTCAGACGGTTTTGATGCATGATGTGTTCCTGTGTTGTATTTCTGAATTTCAGGCCGGCTTCGCGGTCTGTCTTAAGTGTTTGATTCCAGTTTACCAGACTCTCAATCGAACGAAAGGCAAACCGTCACTGACATTGAAAAAAGCGCGTTCTGAGCGGAATGGCGCTAGCCACCGTTTAAAACCCGCATCGCATTTCACACTCACAAAAACGGCGGCTCGCGCCGTACCGCTCACCTTTTCGCGAGATTCAGTAACCTGCTCCAGATTACGATTCCAGCTCCATCCCGCCGGCGCTTTCTATGAACAGCACGCGCGGGAGATTTCCGACGAACGATTCCATACGGGTAAAGAACTCGGCTTCGGCGCCCTCTGCCGGAGGTTCGAAACCGAGAATGACAACCGCCGCTTCTGCAGAGGTATGCTGAATCGCCTGTTCGGGATCGGAAGAGACGATGACCACCGGTTCCGCGGTAATCCGCGCGGCGGCGGAAAGTTCTTCGATGTGGCGCGTGACCTCGTCAACGGCCTCGCTGTTGGAAACGGCACGCAGCACGCGGATGCGATTGCGACGCCATTCCGGGTTCTGGTGCAGCAGATGGGCCAGCAACAGCATCAGCGATCCGTTCCGCCTGCCCCGCCACCAGACGTCGATTGTGCCGTCGGGGATCTCCCAGGCATCGCCGGCCAGACCGATTTCATCTCCCTCTTCTTCCCGATAGTCAAGAAAGCGAACGGAAATAATGCTGCGATTCATCCGGGAAACGAGACGAACCGTCGCCCCGAAGGAATCGGCTTTCTGCGGATCATTGGGCCAGCCGAGTAGAACGGTGTTCGGTCGCAAACCGCCAATGCCGTGACATTGAACCAGCGCCTCGACACCGTCGGAAAGGAATTCTGAAACTACGACTGCCGGAAACGCGAGCAGTTCTTCCTTCGCGATAAAAGCGCGCAAGGTCTTTTCGAATTTCTCACGTCGTTCGGCGTGTTCCTCGATGTCCCCCGTCACGACATGCGCGATTGACAGGATGCCATGTCCGGACGTCAGCCAGTGGCCGTAAATCGCCAGGTGCGGTCGATTCCAGGCCGTGCCGCTCAACGCCAGAATCACGGGCCGCCAGTTCTTGGGATGATAGTCTTCCTGCTCGAGCTTCAACAGACTTTTACGGGCACGTTCAAATACCATGCCACTGTGCAGATCGCCCCAGCGTGATTCGACTTCGCGAAAGTGGATATACCAGTAAAGGCCGGTGATCACGACGATACTGGCACTCGCCCAGATCCAGTTTGTCAAAAACATGACGGCCAGACAACCGACTGTGCCCGCTAACGAGACCGACCAGTTGCAATAGCGGAACGTCGGCCGATAGCTGGGATTCTTCGTCATCGCTTCATAAAACGTGGCCAGATTCAATAAGCCATAGGTGATCATAAAAAACATCGTGATGATCGGGGCGATGGCGTCCAGGTCTCCCAGCAGAATGCAGATCTGAGCAATCACGAACGTCAGCACCGTCGCTCGACGTGGCTCACGACTGGGGCCGCTTCCCGCACCAAAAAAGGTGAGCCGCTGAAAGATTTCATCACGGGCAAAAGCCTGCAGTATGCGCGGCGCTCCCATCATGGAGCCTAATGCAGACGAAAGCGTCGCGGCAAACACGCCGGCCGTGATCAGCACCGGCCAGACGGAAATGTCCTTCATGATAAGGTTGTTACTGATCAGCTCTGTATAAGGCCGTGTCCCTCCCAGCAGGAGGGCCAGCGACAGGTAAATCACCGCTGTCACGATCACGGCACCGAGGGTTCCCTTTGGAATCGAACGCGAAGGATTCTTCAGATCGCCGGACATATTGGCCCCTGCCATGATGCCGGTGACCGCGGGGAAGAAAAGCGCGAACATTGTGAACAGCGATTCGCCCGCGTCGTAATGGGGCATGAGATTCTCGCGCATGATGCCGAGATCAAAGCTGGAGAACGCACCCAGGTAAAATGACGCCAGCGACGCGCCCAGGATGGCGAGGATGAAATACTGAACTTTGATCGTCCAGCCCGCCCCGATATACACGCAGGCGAACGTCAGAACATTGATCAATGTCGCGATGGCAACGAAGTGGCCTTCCCAGGCGGAGAAGGTTCCCACAAACGCCTCGGTGAAACCGATGACGTACATCGCCACCGAGATGGCCTGTGCCAGATAAAAGACAACACCAATCGCCCCGCCGAACTCAACGCCCAGACTGCGGCTGATTAAATAGTACGCCCCGCCCCCTTTGACGCGCGTGTTCGACGCAATGGCAGAGAGCGAGAGTGTGGTCAGCGTGGTAATCGTTTTCGAAGCCACCACGATCAGGATCGCATACAGCACACCCGCCTGTCCGACCACCTGGCCGAACCGCAGAAACATGATCACCCCCAGGATAGTCAGCGTACACGGTGTAAAGACGCCACCAAACGTGCCGAACTTCATGCGCGGCTGGTCTTCCTGACTCATAAAGGGCTCACTGAATCCTGGTACATAAAAGGGAGCGAATAGAAAGCAGCGGGTCTTTTTTTTCAAATAACCCGGGTAGTAACAGAGAACGTCGTCTGATTTGAGCGTTTCACACTATTTTAGCAGACGCGCCGCAGAACGGAAGGTCGGGCTCATTGGTGTAGAGCAAACAACTCTAGGCGTTTCAAAGAGACCTCGTCTCGTGTTCGCTCTCAATTGTAAAATCTACACACAAGCCGATTCTTGAGTCTTTCTGGGGCATCGATTTTAGAAATCGGACCTCGACAGCCGATAAAATGTATCAGGCCGATTGTATCGATCAAGCAAACCAGGGACGGCCTCCTGAAACAGGGAACATCTTTTTTTGCGCAACAGGATTGCCTGTCGCGCCGACCGGGGATCTGAAATGAGTATGACGCAACGATGGTTATTGATGGCGGTAAGCGTGCTCTTCATCGTCGGCGCGGTCTCCGCATCCGGAGAAACCAGCAAGTCGGCAGCGGATCCCAGTGATCAGCAGGCGGCTCTGATGCTCGCCAAGCTCGCCTGCAGTCAGAAAATCACCAATGGGCTGGTCACCAAAGATTTCCGGGAAATTCACCACGGTGCCACCGAACTCAGCCGCATCTGTGAGGCCACAGCCTGGGCATCGCACAAAGATCCGGTTTACGCGCACCACCGCGCCGAGCTGCGCAAACAGGCACAAAAACTGGCGAAAATGGCAGAAGAAAAAAATCTCGACGGCGCCACGTACTCCTACATGCACTCGCTGAATACCTGCATCAACTGCCACGAATACTGCC
>NZ_CALFPF010000577.1 GCF_937919775.1 uncultured Gimesia sp. | reverse complement strand
CTCCCTGAATATTTCAGAAAGATCTGCGAACAGAAATCAGCCTTACGATTCTCCTGTTTCCGTTGACGCGATTAATGCGACTCGGGAGCGACGGTGGAGACCATCGCCTGCTTTGCCGATTTGACTGCCACGGGAGTTTCGGCGGCCTGCTGCAGCGCCTCCAGCAATGTGGTTTGCGAATACAGGTCGCGAATAATAATCGGCTCGTTGGGTCGATTCGCGGGAAAAATCACGGTCAGCGGTATACTGACGCTTTTGAATTTATCGAGCCACTCTTTGATGGTCGGAGAATAGTCGGTGTAGTCGGCGTACATCGGAACGATGTTATGCTTCTTGATCAGTTCCAGTGTTTCCGGGGTGTTGAGTGCAAATTTTTCATTCGTTTTACAGGTCAGACACCACTCGGCAGAAAAGTCGATCAGGACGGTTTTATTTTCTGCTCTCAGCCGTTTCAATTCCGCGACATTGAAGGGAACCCACGGCAGATCGTTAGTTGATTTCTGGCTCATGTTGTAACCTAAGAAACAGATGCCGACCGTCAACAGCAGTGCCGTCACGCGCACGGTCATCTTTTTTCGGAGTGAGGAATTGTGAGTATACAGGCTGCCGATCATCCACAGCCCCGTGGTAATCCCCAACAGCATGATCAATACGGGAATCGTCAGCGATTCATCCAGAAAGGAAATGATAAAGATCACCGCACCCATCAGTACGATGCCGGAGAACTCTTTAAAACGCACCATCCACATGCCCGGCCTGGGAAGCCACGCAATCGCTTTGGGGAAGACACTGAAGACCAGATAAGGGGACGCCATTCCCAGCCCCATCATCAGCCAGACCAGATACGTTATATTCGGCGTCTGTTGGACCGACCAGGCGAGTACCGGCCCCAGGAAGGGTCCGCTGCAGGGGGTTGCCAGCAGAGTCGCCAGGATGCCTGTCAGAAACGCGCCGGTTAAGCCTTCTTTCTGTTGACCGCCGGCTGCTGAACCGACCATACCCGGCACAGGAATTTCAAAGACGCCTAACATGCTTAAGCCCATCGCATACACGATACAGGCCATCACGATGTTGAATTTTGTATTTTGAAACAGACCGCCCCAGCCCAGTTCTGCAAAAACCGCCAGGGAGGCCAGACTCAGAAACACCGTCAATACGCCCAGCGAATAGAAAATATTTAACAGGAAAATCCGCATCCGGTTTTCACCCGCCTGCTGCACAAAGCTCATGACTTTGATCGCCACCACTGGCAGCACGCAGGGCATCACGTTCAGAATCAAACCACCCAGAAACGCGAAAAACAGATAGGAAGCGAGTGTCTGGTTTTGATCGTCAGAGGTAATAATAATCTCATCATTGTCATCCGCACTTTTTAATTCTTCGACTGAGGACAGTGCGACGGGGGTCGCGTTCGTCAGGTCTCCCAGTTGAAATTCCACCGGCAGCGGGGGACGGCAACTGCCTGAATTACAAATCTGGTAAGTCAGCTTGCCTTCGACGCCGATTTCGCTGGTGCCCGGAATACGCTCAAATTCACGCGACCATACCACTTTGTCGTAGTGTGTGCGTTGTGTGTAATCTTCGTGTGTTTCGACTTTCGGTTCCGGACTGACGGAAAATTGTCGGGAAACCGGTTTCAAACCGTCCAGCTTGAAGATTTCGATATGTGTTGGCAGTCCCGCCTGTTTCCTGTCCTGATCCAGGGCGAACGTGTGGAATTCTTTTTCCAGCGTCATGGTGATGGTCAACTGCACCAGCTTTTCCGGGTTGGCTTTCGCAGGAGATAACGCAAACGTTAACTCGACCGGGTCTGGTTTCGAGCGGCGTTCCGGAATTGTCGTAAACGAAAGCGGCGCACTTTTCTGCTTGCCCGAAAGCGTTGCGGTAAACGGAAACTGCGAAGGGACACAGTTTTTCGCATCGCAAACCTGATAAATCATTTGCCCTTTGAGCAGGACTTGTGCGACGTCTTTGACGTCCGCATTCACTTTGAAACGGCGGCTCCAGATCACGCTTTTTGTATACTTTTCGATTTCTTTCCCGAATAGTGGTTCAAAGACCGTCTTCGGTGGATGGTCGGCGTTGAAGTGCTGATCGACAGAGGTCAGACCTTTGGACTCTTCAATCACAAACTTGGTCGCACCGCCGAACGTGGGACTGGTGGAATAAGTATAAGAACCTTCCGGAATGATCATGGTCAGTGAAAGTGTCACCGTATCCCCGGCTTTGGCGTCCTGGGGCAGCAGGCTGACACTGATTTCTGTCTTAGCCCCCGCATTCGCAGCAGGTGCGTTTTTTTGACCGAATAAATCCGGCAGGGACGGCTTCTGAGCCTGCAAATCGAGTGATGAGCAGATCAGGGCAGCAAACAATGTGATCATAATGCTAAAGCGGCGGGGAGATTTCAAAACGAAACCCTTCCAGAAAACTCGGAACATAAGACGAAACGGCTTGTGAGCCAACTTATTTAATAATATCGGAGTGGGGACTGTTTTCTTCTGTGAAGTAAGTCACAATTCCTGATGGATTCATAGGGATTTTAGATTTTTGAGTCAACATTCACAACAATTGACCAACCTTATGCAATATAACTATCTTTTAGTCCGAAATTGCTTTGTAATGGAGAGCGGGTAAGATTTCACAGTACGTGTTTCCCACAGTCAGTGACGGAACTCGTTGGCAGGTGAAACATTATCAATGTTATACCATCAAAGTATTTTGATCAATTGTAGATGTGGCTCGATGAAAAAACAGTTATTTGCGCTCTGTCTTTTACTGGCTGGTTTGTCCCTGGAAGTGACCGCCGAGGAACCACTGGTTGCCCGGAAACCGACCGAAATGACGCAGGAGATTGAGTTTAGAGACCCCATCCCCTTCGGTCTGGAACCGGTCGCCTATGGAACCGGGGAACTTTCGGAACCCGTTGCTGAAATGAATCAGCAACTCGGGGATCAGACACTGAGTCTGAAATATGATCCCGAATGGGGCTATTTGCGCGAAGTCCTGAAATCGTTAAACATCCCGGAAGCCTCGCAATTGATGGTTTATTCCAAAACGGCCCTCAATCCGCGGCTGATTAAACCGAGTAATCCGCGCGTCATTTATTTTAACGATGACGTCTACGTCGGCTGGGTGCCCGGTGCGCGGGCGATGGAACTGGCTTCCGTTGATCCTCTGCGCGGGACCATCTTTTACGAGTTGGATCAGAAACCGTCAGAGCAGCCCCGCTTTGTTCGTTCGGAAGGTTGTCTCGCCTGTCACGCCGGCGATTCCAGTCTGCGCGTCCCCGGTTTGCTGGTGCGTTCTTTTTTAACCGACCTGCATGGCCGCCCGATTTCCGGCTATTCCCAGATCTCACACGACAAACCATTGGAAAAACGCTGGGGAGGCTGGTACGTCACAGGCACGCATGGCGAGATGAACCATCTCGGAAATCTGTTTGGTCAGGAGGACATTGACGAATCGAAAACGAATCCCGCCTATCGCGCGAATCTGAAACAGATTGATGAGTTTGTTGATACTTCGAAATACCTGAGCCCGCACTCCGATCTTATTGCGCATCTGATTTTTGATCATCAGGTTCACGGCCATAATTTAATCACCCGCGTCAGCATGGAACAACAGTTGCATCTCAAATCCGATGTGGAAGACCGCCTGCTGCGTTACCTGCTGTTTCTGGATGAAGCGAAACTGGCAGGTCCTCTGCAAGGGACCACGGATTACCAGGCCTGGTTTGAAAAACAGGGAAAACGGGATGTGTTAGGCCGATCGCTCAAAGACTTCGATCTGAAAACCAGGCTGTTTCGTTATCGTCTGAGTTACCTGATTTATTCAGACAGCTTCAACAAGATGCCCGCAGCCGCCCGCTTACGGATTTTACGGGGAATCTATTCATTTCTAAACGCCACCGACGCCGAACTCGAACAGAAGTGGGATGTCACACCGGCTGAGTTTCCGCTGCCGGAACGGCTGGCGATTCAACAAATCGTCGCGGAAACCCTGAATGACTGCCCTGAATTCTGGAAATGACCCGCAAAGAGGGCATTGCCTTGAACCGTCTGCAGTCACTATGATGTAAAATCGCCTTAAGTGACTTCATGACCTGACATTGACTCATATTCGGTACAGTGATCGGGATCTTTCACAGAGTTCAACCTAATATGAGGTACGATGTTTCGTTTCACTAGCAGAGCCCTTGAAAATCGTTTCTGGTTACCGCTGGTCTGCTTCCTCTGCGGGGCAGGTTTCGCGTCTACTAATTCCGTACAGGCAGCCGACGAATTTGAAGGACTCAAAGTCCCCGACGGGTTCCGCGCGACACTGTATGCCGACGATGATCTCGCGCACGATATCTATTCCATGACCATCGATTCTCTGGGACGCGTCGTTGTTTCCGGTCCGGGTTATGTCCGCATCCTGATCGATGCCGACGGGGATGGCGTCGCTGAATCCTTTCAACAATACGCGGATGGCCCCGCGTCCGGCGCGCAAGGCATGTATTTTCTCGGTCGCGATTTGCTCTGCACAGGAGACGCCGGCCTGATACGTTATCGGGATCAGAACGGCGACGACCGCGCGGACGGAAAACCGGACGTCTTTTTACAAACGAAAACCGGTGGCGAACACAATACCCATTCCATTCAGAAAGGCCCGGATGGCTGGTGGTATCTGCTGCTGGGAAACACCGCCGGCATTAATGAGAAATACATCACCCGCAAAACTTCGCCCGTCAAAAAACCGTATGCCGGCACGCTGATGCGGCTGAGCCCCGATCTCACGTCGGGCGAAGTCATCGCCGACGGTTTCCGCAACGCTTACGATTTCTCCTTCACGTCGAACGGCGATGTTTTCACCTACGATAGTGACGGCGAACGCGATATTTCACTTCCCTGGTATCGCCCGACGCGCGTCTTTCAGGTATTGCCCGGTTCGAATGCCGGCTGGCGCAGCCGCAGCTGGAAACGCCCGGATGACTTTCTGGATATGCCCCCCGTGATTGCCTCGTTTCATCGCGGCTCACCCACGGGAGTCACCACCTATCAGCAGCGTCAGTTCCCGAC
Organism: uncultured Gimesia sp.; assembly: GCF_937919775.1. Classification (GTDB taxonomy): domain Bacteria; phylum Planctomycetota; class Planctomycetia; order Planctomycetales; family Planctomycetaceae; genus Gimesia. The sequence continues at coordinate 5,441 of NZ_CALFPF010000577.1, read as the reverse complement.
GACCTATCAGGGGGCGTTGTTCGTCGCCGACTGGACCTTCGGTCGCGTGCATGCGATTCCGCTGGAAGATTTTGAAGGCAGTTATGCCGGTGAGCCCATCGACTTTATCACCGGAGTAGGGCAGTTCGGATTTGCACCTACCGACCTGGAAGTGGGCGCCGATGGTTGTCTGTATGTCAGCGTCGGGGGACGCGGCACACGCGGCAGTGTGTTTCGCATTGAATACATCGGACCCGTTGAAGCGCAAAAGCCGAATTTGAATGCGGAATCGCCTGCAGCAGACGACGATTCAGAGTCAGAAACCGCGTCCGCACTCGAAACAGTACTCTCAGCGCCTCAGCCTCTCAGCAGCTGGTCGAGGCAAACCTGTCTGCCTCTGTTGAAAACATTAACGCCGGAAGCATTTTATCGGGCAGCACTCGACACAAATCGTTCTGTCGCAGAGCGCCTCCGCGCGATTGAAATTGTGACGGAATTATACGATGGATTTCCGGATCGCATCATGGAACAATTGATGCTCGATAAATCGGATCGGGTCCGGGCACGACTCGCGTGGTCTTTGGGTTATCAAAGTCCGTCCGAGCAGAATGCGGAACACTTGAACGCACTGCTCAAGGATGACTCGCCGCTGGTGGCTCGTTTTGCTTTAGAGGCGTTCCTGCAACGGGGGTCTGAGCTGGATCAGAAACACTGTCTTTCCGGTCTGCAGAAAACACTGGGCGCACCGCAGCGTTATGTCAGACAGGCGGCGGCCCGCGCTGCTGCGACTTTGAACGCAGAAAATTTTCAAACGCTTTCTGCCGGCGTGACCGCTGAGGAGGGGGCTGCTCAGATCACGCTCGCGTATGCCACCATCATCAAACAGGGGGGCGTGGTTCCTTTGGCCGTCCGTACGGGGATTACCGTGTTTGAAGGGGACTACCAGACCGATCTGCGTCTCGACGCGCTGCGTTTGATTCAGTTAGGGCTCGGCGATCTGGGGCCGCCCACCAAAATGGCAGCCGTGTTCGACGGATACGCGAACAGCGTCGACCTGACGGAATACGAACGCCACCTCGATCCGATTCGCATCCGCCTGATGGAAGCGTTTCCCAGCAGTCATGAAGTGCTGGATTACGAACTGGCCCGCGTGCTTTCGATGCTGGCACCTTACAATCCCAAACTACTGGACCGGATTCTGGCGAAGATTACCGATGAGTCCGATCCCGTGTCTGACATACATTATCTGATAGTCTCTGCCCGTATTCCCAGCGATCGCAGTACCGCACAGTCGAAAAAAATTGCGAAGGCGCTCGTTGATATTGATGAGAAAATGCTGCGTCTCAAACTTCCACAGGATACGAACTGGGACGACCGCTTTAAGGAACTCTATACACGGCTCGCCAAGATCGACGCGGATCTTCCGCGGCAGATTGTGGAACAGCCGGGTTTCGGTCTGCCGGGACATGTGCTGTTTCTGAGTCAACTGCCCCCCCAGTTTCTGGGGACCGCCATTGATGCTTTTGATCGAAAAATCAAAGCCGATTCGGATTTTCATTGGACCAGTGATGTGGTTTTCGTGTTTGGTGAATCGAAGAAACCCGAGCATCGGGAAATGCTGCGTGAACTGTATGACGATTTTGCACTCCAGGCAGCCGTGCTGGCCGTACTGGGGGCTGCTCCCGAAGAACAGGATCGGGACAAATTTGTGCTGGGGCTGGAATCTGCTCAGATTGAAGTGCTGGAATCATGTGTTTCGGCGTTGGAAAAACTGGCGCCGGTTACGAAGCCGGAAGAATCGGTGCGACTGTTTGCAGCATTGCGACGTCTGGGTCACGATAAACGGGAACAGCAACTTCAGGTACGCATTGTTTCGCTGCTGCAGAAATGGACCGGTCAGCAACTGGGACAACCCGCTGATCTGGCCGACCCGATGAAACAGCGGGCGCTGATTCAAGCCTGGGAAGACTGGCTGGAGAAACAGTATCCGGAAATCTTTGCAGCGCTGTTGAAGCAGGGAGGGCCAGAAACGGAAAAATTCTTCGAGCAACTGGAAACCGTCAAGTGGGAGGATGGCAACAGCGAACGGGGAGAAGTTTTGTTTCGAAAGCGGGCCTGCGTGCAGTGTCATGGCAACCGGAGTGCGCTGGGACCGGCGCTCGCAGGCGCTGCCAAGCGGTTTTCGCGAAAGGATCTGTTTACCGCGATTGTGTCTCCGAACCGGGATGTTTCGCCCCGTTATCAGACCACCGTTGTTGGCACCGTGGATGGCAAGGTTTATACGGGGCTCGTTGTGTACCGTTCGGTGGACGGCCTGACGCTGCGGAATTCCAATAATCAGACCACGCGTATCGAAGCGGCGGAAATCGATTTCGAAAACAAGAAAAGCACATCGTTGATGCCCGAAGGATTATTAAAAGATCTGACACCCGCAGATCTGGCCGATTTGAATGCCTATTTACAAAGTCTGTAAGCAGTCGCGTCTGAGCGATTCAAAAAACAGTGGTCAAAATGAGACTTTCCAGTAGAATGGTTTTCACCAGGAACCTGGCAGCTTAAAAATTCAGCTGCGTTGAATATCGTTTCCCACATTTCAAAATTCAGAATCTCATTATTCCAGCAGGAGGCTTCCAGCCGCGTGTCGACTTCTGAAGAATCACCAGCAGAGAAAAAACGCACCCGCAAAATGCCGGAACCCTACAACGCGTTGGGTGGCAAACGGTGGATTCAGAATTCGATCAGTGTCTGGAGTGATATCCGCAAGTCAACCGAAGAAGTACGATTGAAACATCCGGCGATTTTTCCGGAAATGCTCGTCGAACGATTGATTGAAACATTTCTGCCGCGGGAAGGGGACGTGATCCTCGATCCTTTTGCCGGTTCCGGCAGTACGATTGTGACCGCAGAAAAAATGGGCAAGACCGGCGTCGGCGTCGAACTCTCACAAGAATACGCGGCGCTTGCCAGTCAGCGAATTGCAGACGTGGCCCGGCTGGCTGTCGAACAGGATGAGTCACTCCCCGCTCCAACACGGACAGAACAGAAATCGCATGTGATTCACGGTTCCGCTTTGAAGTTGTCTGAACATGTTCCGCCGGAAAGCGTCGATTTATGTATTACTTCGCCGCCGTACTGGAATGTTTTGAACCAGCGTCGTTCCGCCGACCATAAAGCGGTCAGACATTACGGAAATCATGAACAGGATCTGGGCGTCGTGGATGATTACGAAGCGTTTCTGACCGAGCTGACGCTGGTCTTCGAACAGGTGTTAGAGACGTTGCGGCCCGGCGGTTATTGCTGCGTGATCGTCATGGATTTGAGAAAGAAAAGTCAATTTTTTCCTTTTCACAGCGATTTAGCAGCCAGGCTCCAGCAGATAGGCTATATTTATGATGATCTGATTATCTGGAATCGGCAGTCGGAATATAATAATCTCAGGCCGCTGGGTTTTCCTTCTGTGTTTCGAGTCAATAAAGTCCACGAATTCATTTTGTTAATGCAAAAGCCAAAACGTTAGATTGGTAATCAACAATCGCAGTCTGTATAACTCACTTTTCAATTCGGAATTCTACTAGGAACAATTTCTTAGATTTGTCATAATAATTGATGTGTGAATTCTGAATAACGCTTATACAACAATGAGAGAACAGTCCCATGCAAAATATCAATTCAATTTTAGTCGGCGTTGATCTGACTCACGCGGATCGTCTGGTCGCTCCTGATTTGAACGAACAGACTGCCGAAGCGGTTGAACGGGCGATCTGGCTGGCAAAGCTGTTTCATGCAAAGCTGGAATTCTTTGCCGCCATTGATTTGTCTGCCCATACGAAACATCTGCTCGAAGCGGATCGGGACCACCTGACCAATACCGTGGAAGATGAAGCCCACGCGGTGATGAGCGGGTTGATCGAACAGGCGAAACAGCAGGGGGTGGAAAGTTCCTCCAAAGTGGCGTTGGGTCCCAGCTGGCGCGAGATTATCATTGAGGTCGTCAAAAATAAGCACGATATGGTTATGGTCGGGACGCGTCCGCATGGATTTACCGGGCGATTATTCGGAGGCACGGTGATGAACCTCTTCCGTCAATGTCCCTGTCCCGTCTTTGCCGTCAAAGTGGATGAAGAGCCGGACGTGCCTGAAATCGTGGTGGCCAGCGATATGAGCGATGTCAGTAGCGATATTCTGAATTTCATCGTTTCCGCGGCACAGGTCGCCGACATGAAAATTCATCTGGTACACGCAATCGATACGCAACTCGATCAACGTCTCAAAGGTCTGGGAGTCGGTGATGAGACGCTCAAAAAATGTGCCGAAGACATTATGGAAGAAGTCAAAAACGAGCTCAACGAACAGCTGGCACAGACCGATTACCGCACGCTGTCGTACGGCGTGCAGGTACATGTGCTGGAAGGCTCTCCCGAGATTGCGATTCCGGCCTTCATCAACGAACATAAAGTACACCTGCTCGCAATGGGGACCCTGGCCCGCACCGGCATCAGCGGCTTCTTCATCGGCAACACCGCAGAACGCATGCTGGAAAAAGTCAATTGCTCCGTCCTGACCTTCAAACCGGCCGACTTCGTTTCGCCTGTCGTGCCTGAGTGAGGGCTTCCACTAATAACTACGAAAACTGCCAGACAGGTTTGGATCCAATTTGAAAAACGCATCGCAGAGAATCATCTGCGATGCGTTTTTTTTGTTCCAACCAGCATTTTAAACCTTCTGCAGGCAAAGTTGAGTTGATTTCTGATCCTTGAGACGGTAGCTTGAAGTTGTGAAAGCAGGCACTTTCTGAAAACTTATTCGAGGGTTTAAACATCGTGATCGAATTCAGGTGTCCGCAATGCAGTCAGCTAATACAGGCAAAGCCTGCGAGTGTTGGCAAAGTCAGTAACTGTCCTCAGTGTCGATCAGAAATTCAGGTTCCATTACCCCGGAAAACCAGTCCGGAACCACCTCTTCCGGATGAGAATCCGAGATCACAGGACGCAGGAAACCAGCTTCCCCGTCAGTCTGAAGGTTCTGGAATTGCAATTGAACGTTCAACAGGTAGTCAGCGACAAACCAGTGAGGAACGGTATCCAGCCTTGATCATTCTTTCTCGCTGTTTTCAGTGGCTCGCGTTTTTTTCAGGGTTCATAGTGATTATTACCATTGTGGTGCTGATTTTAAGTGCCATTGTTGCAGACAACGATACTAAGCGTTTCAGTTGGATCGGGCAGGTACTGGGTGTGTTTTTCAGCGGGTTCTTTGCGGTGCTGGTTCAGTTATCGATTTCGGAGTTGATCAAGTTATTCCTTGATATCGAGAGGAATACACGCAATAGATGAGTTCGGAGCGCCTTTTTCAGAAGTTGAAGAAAAAGCAAATGTGAAATATCACGAATTGATAACTCTCGATTTCTGTTAAGTAAAGGATCGCAAGCATGTCTGACTCACTGGATAGATTCCTTACCGAACATT
>NZ_CALFPF010000576.1 GCF_937919775.1 uncultured Gimesia sp. | reverse complement strand
AGTAAGCAGTACTGCTCAAATCATTTTGGTGTGGATGATAAATTAGTTTCTGGCGTTTGAGATCCTTGCCGTTTTTGCTTAATGTGCAGACAAGAGGCCCCTTGGAAAGGCTGACTATCTTCGTTGTCGTCGTGTAACGGTCGTCTCCTATCATAAAACTGTGAGAGGATTCGGTGGAGACACTTCTTTGTGACGATAGCAGAGTCCCATCAACAAACACTTTTTGTAAACCGGACAACGAACTGAACCAGGCTTCAATGGTTCTGCCGTCATCCTCAAACGAAAATGAATACCCTTTCAGAAAACTGAATGCTTTCGGTTTGCTCATTAGCGTGAGTTCCGTTTAACTTGAAATCGAGTGAAAGAGTTCGGCCTGTTTCAATAAGCGTTTCTCCGGTGATTACGTTGAGTCTATTACGATTGGGCACATTCTTAGTGGATATCTATTGATTCACAATACTCATCGCAATCAAGCCAAGTATTCCGCCAAATAAAACCATGAAAATAGTAACCCATGTTGCCTGAATTCCACTCAACTCAATACGCCCTCTGGTCAATCGCAAACGAGCGAAGTCACGTTTTCCGCAAACGATCAAAAATCCTGTCATGCCGCCAGACAATAACAAAAGCAATGCAAGGGCGGCGAATCCCGGTTTCTTGTTCGAAAAAATCTGCAGAGCTACGAGTCCGAGATTGAGTTCCCACGACAAAATCGTAATCAAGTATCCGAACAAAGATCGGGTTGAAACTTGCGGATGATTAGGGGCCATCATCAAGCCTTCGGGCAAATACATCTAAAGGGATATTCCTAAGTTCGGTTTTATCAGCTTAACAGATTGTCCATCGAATGCAAAATAATTGTCTCTCGTTTGCATCAGCATTGCCTCGACGTTCTTAACTCGGTTCAAAATGTTGGTCCGCTGGTATCTTGCATCCTCTGCTCATCCCATCGCTTACCGGTTTTTATCTCAGCTTGTTAGGGGGATCGGATAGAATTGGTTTTTCATTGACCCACGGGCGGGAAAAACGGCAGCTAGCGCTTTGCCGCTCAGGGTGGGGTTGGTTTTTATTTGTGAGGCGTTTTTTTTGTTGGGTGTGCTGGTTCTGGCGGGCGGAGACGTGGGCTTTGTTATTGGGGGTTGGATGTGAATTCTTTTCACTGTTGGTTAGCCAGCAGTGCCACCGAATTGAATTGAATTGTATTCGGGAGCATCCCGTTCCGTATTCTGCTTTTCGTGTGCTTTCGTGTTTTTCGTGGTCGTAAAAATTGGGGAGTCGAAAACGGAATGGAGAGGAACCGGTGCTAACGCCCTGCGGCTCATTGCGCTGTGCCGCTTAGGGGTGGTGTGTGTTCTATCATTTGTCGGTTAGCATTCTACCGGCGGCTGGCGCCGCGCCGCTCACGGTTGGATGCGCGTGCAAACAGGGAGAGCGGCGGGCGCTCTCCCTGTTTGGGAAAATTAGATTCTCAAATCAAATTATCAAAATTATTTCTGATGATGATTTTTGAAATGTTCGGACAGCAAATCGCGTCCGAAATCGCCGTCGAAATCGCGCCAGGTGGCGTGCACGTGGTTGGCGTCATTCTGGGTATTCGCGAATTCGATCAGGAATGTTTTGGATTGAATCCGGTAGTAATGGAACTCGCCTCGCTTCTGGCCGCCACTCCAGGCGAAGTAGAGATGGTCGCCGTCTCTGAGGTTGCCCAGGTAATTTGTTCCTTTGAGAAGTTCCGGGCGGAAGCGGCCCAGGTAGGCATTCACCAGATTGAGCAGCATTTTCTGCTGTTTCGGATCCATGTCCGCATATTGGATACCCTGATAAGTAAACAGTCCCTTGTCGGCGACGGGATCGTCGGATGTGATGACTTCCTTGATCACACTTTTGGCCAGCAGTTTTTGATCCATGGCAGAGGTATCGATGGTCGCAATCGCCAGCTGATCCGGGTTGAATGATTTGACCAGGTTCAGCGCCAGCTGTTGTTCCTGCTGGAGCACTTCCACGCCCTTGAGCGGACCCTCTTTTACGGTCGCCGGGTTGGAACCGAAAAAGGAGGGGGTGACGGAGAATTTCTTGCCGTCAACGATTGTCACATTCACTGAGAGGTGATGTCCTTCAAACCGCCAGCCCCAGGTTCCTTTGGCGTCGGGAGTTCCGAAGACCGAAACATAATACAGTTCGGGGTTGCGATGTTCTTTGCCTTCCTGTTCGAACAGCACCTGTTCCAGGGCGCGAATGGACATCATCTCCAGATAACCCCGATGTGACAACGCCGTGGCTGGCAGTGTGACGGCAAAGATCTGCTGTTGCGGAGTCATCTGCGTCATCGGCAGTCCTTGACGCCCGCCTGACTTGATGGCAAAGTCGGGGATAAAGTGCCAGTTCGTGCGTTCTTTATCATCCAGGGCAAAAGTTGCCTGCTTGCGTTGTTCTTCAGTAAGTGACGCCAGCCAGCGTTTGGCGACGGCCGCCATTTCAGCGCTCGCTTTTGAGATTTGAGTCTGTTGTGCTTTAGCGGGTTCGGCAGCAGCCAGGTTGCCGCTGGTCAGGCTGAAACAGAGGCAGGTCAGCAGGGCCAGGCCTGAGAAAGGATGATACGTTTTCAAGGTGCAATTCCTCATTTAAAGATAATAAACATAGTTGTTTATGGATCGCGCTGATGGTTTTTCAAAGCGGACCGGGAACTCTAAAACTCGCTTAGTCAATTTATCTTACCAATATTAAAGCAAAGCGAGTAGAAAATCGAGCCTGTGAAGCGGGATGATTTACAAATGCCGTTCTGGACGGACCTGAGAGAGAACGAATGGTGGGGTTGAGGATGATTTTGCTCAGATATGTCTTTTTTTGCGATTTGTGCTTTCTTTCTGATTTTTTCAATATATCTTCATAACTGTCGAATGACAGGTAAGATTCCCTTATGCAAATTCTTTGCAAATTCAATTCTAGAAAAGGACTTACTGTTTTCTGAGGAAAACAGAGAAATATTTGAGCAAAAAAAGGAACACCGCACGTCTTAAAAATGTCTAACAGAGTCATGTCATTCTGGAGGGATTGGTTTCTGATCCGGAAGTTTATCGCTGTCGCATATAACGAATTTCATCTTTCGAAGGCACCGAAAGTGGGAGTAGGCTCAATTGAAAGATTTGCTCACCACCGCTTCATCTGTCATCATCATCCTGTTTTGTCTCTCCCTTTTTTTTCTGGGTGAGGGAACGGGAACCAATCCGGAAAATCCGGATCTGATCACAACTCAAAGTGCAAAATATCGAAGCGGAAAACACCCGCTTGCCAAAACCACCCTGTTTAAAAGAGTTCAGTCTGTCAGGCTGAAAAAGGGGGTTTTGATGTTTGTCACTGCTAATGAGGAAGGGCTCCAGGAACACTTTTTTCTGATTCGAGACAAGAATGTCGTTTTGATCAAAAAGAAGGCCACCGATATGCCCCAAAATTCGATCAAATTCGAAGATGACGGGCACAATACACTGCTGGTGACGATTCCCAGTTCGTTTGACATTGATCTGCTGGAAGCAATGACGTCGATCTTCTGATCAGCAGGATTCAGGCCAGGGGTTGCTTTGCAGCACAGATTATCCCGGTCGGCAGGTCGGCAGTCCGTCTGTTTTCGCCAAATCAGACTCCGATTCGTCATCAGCCACCCGAGCGAGTTGGACTCGAATGCCCCGATTCTGCGAAACATTCTTCCCGTTCTGAGGTTAAATGTTACAATGATTTACGGGTTAATGAATTTTCTAACAGACAGGGAATATGTGATGAAGACTCCATTGGCAAATTGGGATCGACGGGATTTTTTGAAATGGTCTTCTTTCAGTATGGCGGCTTTCACGACGCCCGGTTTGATGGCGGAAGAATTGACGCGTACCCCGGCGATGACGGAAGGGCCTTTCTACCCCGATAAAATGCCTCTGGATACGGACAATGACCTGCTGGTGATCAACGATGCGATTACCCCCGCTGTTGGTGAAATTACCCATCTGACTGGTAAGGTACTGGATGCCAGGGGGGAGCCGTTGCGGAATGCGTTTGTCGAAATCTGGCAGGTCGATAATAAAGCGTCTTACATCCACACACGCGGCGAAAATAAAGAGGGCCGGGACGGGAATTTTCAAGGTTATGGCCGATTCAAAAGGGCAATATTATTTCCGTACAATTAAGCCGGTTCCCTATCGGGCCGGGCGAGGCTTCCGCACGCCGCATATTCATGTGGCTGTCAGCAAGAACGGTCAGCGCATTCTGACGACTCAGTTGTTAATCAACGGTCACGAACTCAATGCAGAGGATGGCGTCTTTCGTCAGATTCGAGACCCGCAACTGCGTCAGTCGATTCTGGTCGATTTTAAACCGCTGCCCGATTCAAAGCTCGGTGAGCTGGCGGCCAACTTTGATATCATTCTGGGAAAAACAGCCGAAGAGAATGAAGAGGGAAACATCAAAGGGGGCATCGGAAAATCAGAGTTGATGCGCGAAGGACGACCTCCACGCAATGGGCCGGGACGACCACCGCAAAACTGATCAGCAGGTTGTTCTGTTGTCTTTAGAGTGTTGTGAGATGCCCGCGGTTGAATATCAGCGAAGCACATACGATAATAGAACAGGTTCCCCGGAGCCTTTGAACGTGTTTTCGTTAGATTTCAATCACATTTTTCACACTCTGATCGGGTCAAACATGGATGTCGCAAAGCGCATTGAAGAATATCTGGCCGGGCCGGATGAATTACGTCAGTCCATCGCCGGTATGTCGGCTGCCGAAATCGACGCCGCCCCCATTCCGGGTAAATGGTCGACGCGGCAGATTATCTGTCATATTGCGGACTTTGAGCCGGTTTATGCAGATCGAATGAAACGGGTGATCGCCGAAGAAAAACCCCCCTTGCTGGGGGGCGATCCCGATCTGTTCGCCGCGAAGCTTGCCTATGATCAACGCGATCTGGAAGAGGAGTTCCAGTTGATGACGGCGGTACGGCAGCATACGGCTCGAATTCTGAAGACACTCAGCCCCGAGCAATTTCAACGCACGGGTATCCATTCCCGCGATGGAGAACTCTCGCTGGCTACATTGCTGGACCGGATTACCAATCATATCCCGCATCACATTCGGTTGATCCGTGAAAAACGGGAAGCCATGAATGTATAGACCCATCGGCATTATTTCAGTCCGGTCATTTCCGGATTTGATTCTGTGTGACATCTGCTATCATCTGAGATTCTTCCCCGCCGGTCTTTTCAAAAGGATGTTTTCCCATGACAAACTTAGGACTTGAATCCAGTATTGTGGAATGGGTCATTGAATATCCGGAAGTACAATGCGTGCTGGATTCAATGGGGATAGATCAATCCTGCCAGGGAAAATCGCTCGAGTATGTCTGTCGGCAAATGGGCCTGGAACCTCATTTTGTCTTAAAACAACTGCAGGATGTTCTCCAGGACGATTCCACCGTGAACGAGTGATATGATCTCATGTGGATGAAGAACTGATGCGGAAGAAAAACAGGTGAAGTGCCCTTGAGTGTAGATGCAATGAAACCGCGGCCGCTGCCTCAAACGTGGTTGTGAAAATTATTTGTCAAAATTGGTTACAAAACCAGCTGACCGTGCAATAATGATCGAGGCAGGCTGGGGAGCTCACAGGACACAATCGCCGATGAGTTGCAGGTACGGCGTCTTGACCCGGTTGCACGATAACGAAATTCAACAGGACAGGCAGGGTTCTGAAAAAGTGAAGATGACTTAAGTGGAGTGTGCACGAGGCAGTTTCAGAGTTTTTGTGTGTCCCTGTAATTCCATTTTACGATTTGAATACAACCGTATTATCTGCTAAAAGGCTTAAGATGGAGCAGAACCGTCAACAAAATGACGATCAACAGATCATCGTTGGCGTCGGCGCGTCAGCCGGTGGAGTAGAGGCATTTGGGCAATTGCTCGAAGCACTCGATGATGCAGCAGGTCTCACGATTGTGTTTGTCCCGCAACTGGATCCGGGTGGCGATACGAAGTGGTGCGATTTGCTGGCGAAACAGACTTCTCTACAGATTGTCAAGCTGGAAAACGAAACCAGGTTAAGAACAGAGACTGTCTACGTCTGCCCGTTACAAACACTGCTGGAGATTCAGAATGGCTTCGTCAGTGTTCTCCCGAATGAGCCAGAAAACCATTCGACGCGATTCATCGATCACTTTCTGCACTCGCTTGCCAATGATCAGGGGGAACGTGCTGTTGGTATCATTTTATCCGGGGCCGGTAGCGACGGAACGCTGGGGCTCAAAGCGATCAGTGACAGCGGCGGGCTGACGTTTGCCCAGGAACCGAAATCGGCAAAATTCGATAGTATGCCGCGGAGTGCCGTTCAAACCGGAGTGGCCGATCATGTTCTTACCCCCGTTGAGATCGCGCGCGAGTTGCTGCAATACAGGCAGCACCTGCATGATTTTGGTGAAACTGCTTCACTGGTCCGGTTGCAGGACCAGATTGAAGACTCGATTCCACAAATCACGGAAATACTCCATAAGCGCACCAGTCATAATTTCCAGCACTATAAGATCAGCACTCTGTCGCGACGCATCCAGCGACGGATGCAGGTACTCAAGATTGCCACCGCGGACGCTTATGTCACTTTCCTGCAGGACAACGATGACGAAACCCGGACGTTGTTCCGGGAACTGTTGATTGGCGTGACCGCATTCTTTCGTGACCCGGATGCGTTTGTCTCGCTCGCTGAGAATGTGCTGCCCACGTTATTTGAAAAACGCGCGCCGGGTGAAAGCGTGCGGATCTGGGTGCCCGGTTGTGCAAACGGCGCGGAAGCCTTTACGCTGGCGATGCTGTGTCGCGAAGTAATGGACGAAATGAATTCGCCGCCGGAAGTACAAATCTTTGCAACCGATATCGACGAACGAGCCTTACAGATCGCCCGGGCAGGGATCTACCCGAGCGGTATCGAGGACCAGATCACACCCGAGCGGCTGAAGCGGTTTTTTGTCAAACGCGGTAAACAATATCAGGTCACGAAAGAGATCCGCGACATTGTTCTGTTCTCGGTACACAACCTGATTAGTGATTCCCCTTTTTCACGTCTGGATTTGATTTCCTGCCGGAATCTTCTGATCTATCTCGGGCCCCATTTACAAAATAAGCTGATTCCGCTGTTTCACTATGCTCTGCGTCCCTCGGGTTATCTGTTTCTCGGATCGAGCGAGAACATCACCGCACACGGCGAGTTGTTCCGACCTCTTGATCCCAGGTTCCGGATTTCACAGCGGAAAGGAACAGCCGTCGGTTCTACTACGGGATTCGGCCTGCGTCAAAGTTCGCAGAATCCGCTGATGAGTGATCAGAGTCAACCGGATACGGAAGTGGATTTGACTAATATTCGTCAGCGAATTTTGCTGGACGAGTTCTCGCCTAAGTCGTGCGTGATCGACGAGTCGGGACAAATCTTAAACGCTGCCGCGAATATGCAGAAATATCTCACGCTGAGTGATGGCGACTTCCAGAACAATATCATAAAAATCGCGGCCCGCGGACTGCGCCTCGGATTGCGGACTGCCATCGCCGAGGCTAAAAAGACGCGTCGCAAAGTACAGCATGAAAACCTTTCGGTCCGTGACGGTGATCAGACTCAGCGGGTCTTGATCACTGTGCAACCCATGCCGCGACTGGGGGAAGAAGAAGGCTTGTTCATGGTCGTCTTCCACGATGTCGGTCTGCCAGTCAGACGGGACGAAATCGATGAGTCATTGACGCAGTCTTCGCAGGACGCCGATTCGATGATTGCCCAGTTGGAACAGGAGCTGGAAGCGACTCGCGAAGACCTCGAAAAATCGATGCAGGATATGGAGGCAGCCAATCAAGAGCTGAAGTCGTCCAACGAAGAACTGCTGTCGATAAACGAAGAACTGCAATCGGCCAACGAAGAGTTAGAGTCTTCCAGGGAAGAGATCAGTATCGGCATCGAAAGGATCGCGCGGGCGAATACTGATTTGGAAAATCTGCTGCGCAGCACTCAAATTGCGACGGTTTTTCTGGACGAGCAACGGTTGATTCGCAGTTTCACTCCGGCGATTACGGAAATATATTCCTTGATCAGCGCCGATGTGGGGCGTCCGCTCGAACACTTTGTCCCCCTCGTCGAGCAAATGCCACCTTTGCCGGACCTGGAATCGATTCAGAAGGGCAAACCGGTGGAAGACACTGTCGTCTCGAATACCGGCAAATCCTTTATTCGTCGCGTCTTGCCGTACCAGACTTATACCGGTCATTACGAAGGCATTGTTGTCACGTTTGTCGACGTGACCGATCTGCAGAACAGTCAGGAGTTGTTCCAGCTATTGGTAGATGCTTCCGCACAAATCGTCTGGATTACCAATGCCGAAGGGGTTGTTACGGAAGATTCACCAAGTTGGCGCGCCTTTACCGGCCAGGCATATGACCAATGGATCAATCAGGGCTGGCTGGATGTTGTCCACGAAGAGGACCGTGAGGCGACGATTCAAAACTGGCAGTCTGTGGTCGCGAAAGGCGAAACTTTCTCAGTCGAATATCGATTGTGGCATCACTCGGGCGAATGGAGGTGGGTGCACGTTCGCGCTGTTCCGCAACGTAGTCACGACGGGTCGATCTTACGCTGGGTCGGAATGAATACCGACATCACCAAACGAAAACAAGCCGAACAGGAAATACTGGAGTCGCGGCAGCAGTTAAGCCTTGGTGTTGAGGTGGCCCATCTGGGACTGGGGCGTGTTGATTATCGAAATAACTTAATCACACTCTCCGCCGAGGCTGCCGCATTATACGGGCTGGGGCACGATGAGATGACAGTCACGCGAGAGGAATGGCAGTCAACTTTTCATCCTGATGATCGTGAGGCTGTCGAGGCTCAGGTGCAGGAACATCTGGTTCCGGGTAGCGATGGTCACTGTGATCTGGACTATCGAATCGTTATGCCAACAGGTGAAATCCGTTGGATCAGTGCACGCAAGCAGGTCTATTTTGACCGTAATGACCATTTCTTTGTGCCTGCCTATGCCATTCTGGTTGCCCAGGACATTACGGATCGGAAAAGAGCGGAATTAAATCTTGCATTTCTTGCAGACTTTCAAACGCAGCTGATTCCACTGACTTCCGTCGCCGATTTGATGGAAGTGGCTACGAGGCAAACGGCAGAGTATCTGAATCTGTCACGTTGTCTGATTGTCGAGTTTGACGCAGAAGTGGAAAACGCTGACATCCTCTTTGAGCATCATGCCACTGCACTGAAAACGATCGTGGGCAGGCATCCGGTGAAAGATTTTCATTCCGAAGACGAACGGAACAAGCTGCTTGCCGGTCATCAATTCTTTCTTTCTGATACGCAGCATGATCTGCAGGACGCACGGCTTGCCGAAAAATATCGGGCGATCGGGGTCGGCGCTTATTGCAATTCCGCATATGTAACCGAGCGGGGAGTCAAGTTTGTCGTCTCGGCCTTGAAGCCTGACGCGTATGTGTGGCGGGCGGATGAATTAGATTTATTGCAGGAGATCGCCAACCGTCTTTGTATCCGCATTGAACATGCCAGAACTGAAACAGAACTGGTCGACCGTGAAGCGCATCTGCGCCGGGTCATCAACAACCAGCTGGGACTTGTTGGTGTCATTGGCCGCGATGGCAAGTTACTGGAAGTCGACGACGACTCGATGCGGATTGCCGGTTTGACGCGCGACGATGTCATTGGAAAACATTTCGCCGAATGTGCCTGGTGGACTTACGACCCTGCCATTGCGCAAAAAATGCGAGATTCGATGGAAAAAGGATTTGCGGGAGAAGTCGTTCGATTCGATGTGCCACTCTATGCTGCCGGTCTGGGAGGGGCGGAGCAGCGACTGATGATTGACTTTATGATGGCACCGGTGTTCGACGAGCATGGCGAAGTCGAACACCTGATTCCCTCGGGCGTGGACATCAGCGATCGCGTGGTTGCTGAAAACCTGCATAAAGAAACGGCCTTTCGACTGGAATCCATGTTCAACTCAGCCGTTGACGGCATGATCACGATCAACGCCGCGGGGATCATGGATTCGATCAATCCGGCTGCATCAGAACTCTTTGGTTACTCGGCAGAAGAACTGACGGGGCAAAACGTCAAACTCCTGATGCCGGAACCGTGGCACAGCGAACATGATTCGTACCTGTCCGCTTATCTGAAAACAGGGCAGGCGAAGATCATCGGCAGTAAGCGGGAAGTGCGCGGGCGACGCAAAGACGGCAGCACCTTTGCCATGGAACTGGCGGTCAGTGAAGCATTGATGCAAGGCGAAAAGCTGTTTGTGGGCACGGTTCGCGACATCTCGGAACGCAAACGACGTGAACTCAATCATACGTTTATGGATGAACTGCAGAAGTTGTTAGAACAATCTATGACAACAGCTGAGATGATGCCGCGGTCCTGTAAACAGATCGTCGAATACATGGATTTGTCACGTTGTCTGCTCATCGAATTGGACGAAGCGAATCGGCTTGCTGAGGTGATTTACGAATATGCCCAGAATGATCTGCCGAGCATCGTCGGGGTCGACACCCTCGCCGATTTTTTCAGTGAGCAGGAGTTAAAGCCGTTCATTGCAGGCCAACCGGTTGTGATTAATGATACACAGAGTGCAACGCGACCGGCAAAATCGGCTGAGCAGTTCGCAGCACTTCAAATTGGATCTATCCTGAGCGCGACTTATGTCAGCGAGCAACGTTTGAAATTCGTACTCGTTTCGTGCAGGCAGCAACCTTATCATTGGCAAGCGGATGACATTAAATTGCATCAAGAGATCGCCTCGCGCATGTTCGCTCGACTGGATCGTGCACGCGCGGAAGAGGCCTTACGAGAGAGTGAATCCCGATTCCGCGATCTGGCCGACAACATGTCTCAATTCGCCTGGATGGCGGACGAGCAGGGGTTGATTTTCTGGTATAATAAACGTTGGTTTGAATACACGGGCACGACATTGGAAGAGATGCAGGGCTGGGGTTGGAAGAAAGTACAACATCCCGATCATGTGGATCGTGTGGTCAAACGCGTTCAGCATTCCTGGGACACAGGCGAGATTTGGGAAGACACATTTCCCTTGCGTTCGAAAGAAGGGGATTATCGCTGGTTTCTTTCCCGTGCAGTACCGATTCGCGATCATGCGGGCAATATTCTCAGATGGTTTGGAACGAACACCGATATCACCGAGCGTAAACAGGCAGAACTGGCGATAAAACTGAGTGAAGAGCGATTACGAAGCGCGGCCGAGGCAGCCGGCTTCGGAATGTTACATGTTGATCTGGTCGAGGACACGGTCTCTTACTCTCCCGAAATGAAACGGATGCTCGGGCTGCCGGAAGACGCAGAGCAACACGTGCATGCCAATGATCTTCCGGACTGGATTCATCCTGACGACCGCGAAGCTTATGCGGAGCATTTCAGAAAACTGACGGTGCTACCCGAAAATGTGAGCAATAGCCTGGACCACCGAATCATTCGTCCTGACGGGGAAACCCGCTGGGTTCGATTACATGTCAAACCCGTATTCACGGGTATGGGGGCTTGGAAAAAGGCGACTCAGATCATCGGCACCCTGCTCGATATCACTTCTCAACGCGAGTTTGAACAGTCACTCAAAGAAGCCCGCGAGATGGCCGAAGCGGCGAACGAAGCCAAGAGTGCATTCCTGGCGAATATGAGTCATGAAATCCGTACTCCGATGACTGCGATTTTGGGTTACGCCGATCTGGTGTCTGATCTCGTCGAAAATGAAGAAGCGGCAGCGCACCTGCGAACGATTCGTCACAACGGCGATTTTCTATTGGATATCATCAACGATATTCTGGACTTATCCAAGATCGAAGCTGGCAAGCTGGACATCATTCGCGAGCGATTTGCACCAGATCGCCTCGTAGAAGACGTGCGTTCGATTATGGAAGTCAGAGCGACAGAGAATCAGTTGCAGCTGGATGTCACCTATCAAGGTCGGGTCCCTGCGGAAATTGAATCCGATCCGAAACGACTGAAACAAATTCTGATCAACCTCGTCGGTAACGCGATCAAGTTCACCATGAAAGGCTGTGTGAAACTCGTTGTCTCATACAGCAATCGCACGCTTCAATTTGAAATCATCGATTCCGGCATCGGGATGACGAAACATCAACAGAAGCGATTGTTTCAACCGTTCTCTCAAGGCGATCATACGGTCAATCGCGAGTTTGGCGGAACTGGTCTCGGCCTCGCGATCAGCCAGCGGCTGGCAGCAATGCTCGGCGGTGAAATCAGCGTGGAAAGTGAGAGCGGGAAGGGGAGTACGTTCACAGTGACAATCGATACCGGTGATCTTGAAGGTGTGAAGATGATTCAGCCCAGGCTAAACGCAGAATCGGTTGATCAATCTGAATCAACGGAAGAATTTATCCTTAAATGCCACGTCCTTGTCGTCGATGACCGACGTGATATTCGCTTTCTCAGCAGACGTTTTCTGACACAAGCGGGTGCGAAAGTGACCGAAGCCGTCGATGGTGAGCAAGCGGTTGATGTGGTAACGGAAGCGATGCGGAAAGAGTTCGCATTTGATCTGATCCTGCTTGACATGCAGATGCCGAAACTCGATGGTTATGAGTCGGCCAGACAACTTCGCAAACTCGGCTACACAGGACCCATCATTGCATTAACTGCAGATGCCATGCAGGGGGACATGACCCGCTGCATCGAATGCGGCTGCAACGATTATCTCAGCAAACCGATTGACAGATTTTTATTGCTGCAAATGGTCCAGCGGTATGTCAACTCTTAGCCTGTCTTCAGGGCCGAATACGTCTTATGGAACTGAAACAGACTGATGCCGGGTTGAATTATGACAGCACTGTGAGATTTACAACAGGTCAGCGAACTCAAGCAGGTTCGGAAAAACGGAACCACTCGCGGGCCTCCCTTCGTGGCAGGGCTCTGTCAAGATGATTCAGGTAACCGATTGCGAATTGTGCCATATTCGCTAAAGACCCCGTTTACAGTATTCTCAATCAGCGGGTTTATGTACAATTTATGGTCCCACTGGGCACCGTTCCTAACACGCACCATCTGCGCGGAGCGATGCCAGCATACTTTGTGTCTGCAGGACTTCTGATTTATTTCTCCAAGAGGATTTCGCTCGATGTCTACATCTCGAAAAATTACGCGCCGCAATTTTATCCAGGGAGTCGCCTTCGCAGGGGCTGCCGGTATCTTCTGCCCTTCGGCTCATCGCGCGTTCGGTTATCAGTCACCGAACGACCGCCCGGTTTTTGCAACCATCGGTTTGCGAAACCAGGGCTGGGCCATTACTTCAAAGTCATTTAAATTTGCAGATTTTGCAGCACTCGCTGACGTCGATGCGACTGTGCTAGCCGACAACGTGGCAAAAACAGAAAAGAAGCAGGGCAAGAAGCCGGACGCTTACAAAGACTATCGGAAAGTTCTCGATCGAAAAGACATCGATGCCGTCATGATCGCCACGCCCGACCATTGGCACACGAAGATCGCAGTCGAAGCAATGTACGCAGGCAAAGACGTCTACTGTGAAAAACCGTTGACGTTGACGATTGACGAAGGCAAGTTGATTGAAAAGGTCGTGAAGGAAACAGGCCGCGTCTTCCAGGTCGGCACGATGCAGCGATCAGAATCGGGACAGCGGTTCCTGCAGGCCGTCGCGCTGGTGAAGGATGGACGCATCGGCACAGTCAAAAAAGTGACGTGCGGTATTAATGGTATGGAAGCTTCTCCTGTCATTCCGGTGGCATCGGTTCCCGAGGGGCTCGATTACGAATTCTGGCTGGGACCGGCACCGAAAGTGGATTATCGTGCACTCCCCGAAATGCGCGAAGGTTATGGTGGCGGCGTTCCGCTCTTTAGCAACTGTCACTACTCCTTCCGAAACTGGCACGAGTACTCCGGTGGAAAACTGACCGACTGGGGTGCGCATCACGTTGACATCGCCTGCTGGGCCCTTGGTGCCACCGATACGGGACCGAGCAAAGTGACGCCGCTCGATTTCACATTGCCCGTGGAATACAAGGATGGAAACCCGGTAGTTCACGATCAGTACAACACCGCCACCAAATTCAATATCAAAGTGGATATGCCGAATGATGTCGAAATGATTATCACCAGCGAAGGCGATAACGGCATTCTCTTTGAGGGCACGAAAGGGCGGTTCTTCGTCAATCGTGGCAAGATTGTCGGGGCACCTGTGGAGGACCTTGAAAACAATCCATTGCCAGAAGGCGCCATCGAAGCCGTTTACGGCGGCAAGGTCAGCGAGAATCACACGGCCAACTTCATCGAGAGCATGAAATCCCGCAAGCAGCCCATTTCCGACGTCTGGTCGCATAACCGCATGCTGGAGATCTGCCACCTTTCGAACATCGCCATGCGTCTGGATCGTGGACTTAAGTGGGATCCGGTCAAGCGAGAGATTATCGACGACGCCCAGGCGAACTCGTTCCTCTCACGAGAAAACCGCAAGGGTTACGAAATCAACATGTAGTCTTCTGAACGATCAATAAAACAATGGCTCGCAAACACCTTGTTATCAGGGGTTCGCGAGCCATTTTTTATTCAGTTGGTTATCGTTGATTCGAGAGGTGAGATCAGGCCGTCATGGTCCTGGTCCAGTCGATCGAACGCACTCGGCGAACCTGTGAATTCGCGACGCGATACGTCTCCGTCGGCATTGCGGTCCATCAGGCGGAACCATTCTACGTCTACGTCTGACGTAGTACTCTTGGCGAGTGTTTCGGGATATCCCTGACTCACAACGAACAGCACAACATTGGGAACCCGACTCAGATCAACGTGATTCCCCGAAGTACAGCCTGCGGAATTCAAAGTCTGCCACATCCCCTTCAGCTCGTGAACCGAAAGCCCGGCATCATGATTGGCATCCAGCAGTTCAAAAAGCCCGCCGCCGTAATAAACGCTGATCAACAGCTGGCCATGAATCAACTGCCGCTGAAGTCCCAGCCACTGCTCTATTTCCTGTTGAGACAGCGCTCCGTTCCCGTCGCGATCCGCCAGCGGAGTCAGCCATGCGCGAGAACTTTCGCTTGTTCCTGTTTGCGATGGGTCAACTTCGGCTTTGGCAATCTCATCACTCAATTGACTAAAGAGTCCCCTCAAAGGACCGGGAACACTCCAACTTTCACAGCGTGTCTGCGTGGCGACGTTCAGAGGCTGTTCAGAAAGTCGATCAGAGATCGCGATCTGCCAGATCGCATTTTTGATAGAGGGATCATCGGAGCGAGCCGGCAACTGCTTCAGCAGAAGACTGCCGTCGCCCGCTGGTGAGAGGTCGACGTCTGAGGAAGCCTGCAGAACATTGGCGGCCCAGTTTCCCGGGTACGTTGCGTTGGGGATCAGCTCTCCGACTCCAATCAGTTCATCGTCGTTGGTGTCGAGCCGTCGCAGTGTTGATTCCGCGCTCTGCAGTTCCGTCTGTGAAAGTCTGCCATCCTGATCCTGGTCGAGTGCCTGAACCAGCGCCGCGCTGAGTGACGCCGTGTGAGGCAGTTTGCCAGAACCGATCTGCAGCCGACCGGCACCATGCCGCAGATAGTAGCGTCGGAGATCCTCTTTGGAGCACTGCTGCGACCCATCGACGACGATCTCCTTGAGAGACTGAATGGACGTCACAGGTGGCGTGAATCCGCTGCCCAGCGAGAGCCGAACCGCACGTGCGGAAGGCACCAGCCGAATCTCTGCTTCGTTCAAAACACCATCGGAATTGCCGTCGGCGAATGCGAAGATCGCGTCGAACGTCTTCGTCCAATATTCGTCGTACGACACGCCATCTACGGTTACCTGTAAATCAATCGCGTGGTTGTGGTCCGCTTCAAGCAGTCCCAGTGATGCTGTTCGATCTGGAACCGATGCGGTTTGCTGCGCTTTCGCTTCCATTCCCATGAACAGGACGGTCAGGACTAGAATCAAGCACGTTCTCATACCAACTCCTCAATCGCTTTACCGTCCGGATCGGCCAGTCGAATCGGGCGACCGACATTAGACATATTTTGTTTTTTAGGATCGAGACCGATGCCGCGGAAGATGGTTGCCATCAGGTCCGCGGTCCGCGTCGGTTTCGATTTGATTTTCGTTCCATCTTCGTTTGTACTGCCAATTACCTGGCCTCCGCGAATTCCCGCACCGGCGAGCATCATCGACCATGACGATGGCCAGTGGTCTCGACCGGCCTGACCGTTGATGCGGGGCGTGCGGCCGAACTCTCCCTGGCAGACTATCAGCGTATCCTTGAGCAGACCCCGCTGGCGCAGATCATTCAACAGAGACGCACAGCCGCGATCCAGTTGCAGAGAAAGTTCTTTCACACGCTCAAAGTTATTCGAATGTGTATCCCAGCCATCGAGTGAAATTTCCACAAAACTGACGCCGCGTTCCACCAGCCGTCGCGCCATCAGGCATCCCTGACCAAATGAGGTCGTTCCGTAAGCTTCGCGCAGAGCAGCGTCTTCATCTTCCAGATTGAAAACCGAGGCGGCTTGGGGATTCATCAGCCGCAAAGCGCGTTCACGGGACGAATCCAGTGCGCCTGTCACCAGTGTATCAGGCATGGTCGAAAGTGATTGCAGTTCCGCTTGCAGTTTCAGTCGTTCTGCCTGCTGTTCTGTGGAAGCTGCAGTAAGGTCGGCGACTTTCAGATCCGCGCTTCCCGGACCGCCACGACGACTGCGGCCGCCGACAACAAACGGAGCATACTGCGGACCCAGAAAACCTCCGCCGCTGACCGTCGGTCGCCCGCCGATATGCACATAAGAGGGGATATCGTTTTCGACGTGGAACTCGTTTGCCACCAGTGAACCGAGCGCAGGAAACTTGATGGCTCCCTGTGGCGTGTAACCGGTCATCGTCACAAATCGGGCACGCGAATGGTCCCCTTCACGTGTGGACATGGACCGAATGATTGAGAAATCAGACGCCTGCGCTGCCAGAGACGGCAGATGCTCACTGATCTTCATTCCCGGCACTTTGGTGTCGATTTCCTGAAAGGGACCTCCATTTATGTGTCCGGGTTTCAGGTCCCACAGGTCGATGGTAGCCGGACCGCCGTTCAACCAGATCAGAATGACCGACTTGGGTTTGCTGTTCGTCTCTTCTGCGGCTTTTGCGAGTGCTGGCAGCCAGCTGGAAGTCGACCAGGCTGAAGCCCCCAGCGCCAGACTTTGTAATGCGGTGCGTCGTGAAACATGTTTGTTTTTCATAGAAACCTTCGCTTTTCATCAATGATTGGTATTGAACTCGGAAGAATTGACCAGCACCCAGAACAGATTCCCCAGATGCGTTTCGCGAGTGGCCTCCGGACGTGCCTTGAAATTGCGCTGCACTGACTGCAGTTCCGCTTCCCGCGCGTGGCGACCGAGAACGGCGATGAAGACGGTATCGATCTGCTCATCGAAACTCATAAACGGAGAACTCAGCAAAGACGCCAGCATCAGGTTCCCCTGCTTTGATGTCAGTTCGTTGACAAACGTGCCGTTCATCAACGTCAGCGCCTGCGAGATCGATCGCTCGGCACTGTGTGCACGTTCGATATAAAACCGTGACGAAAACTCGCTACGCAGACTGCGACCTGATCCCCCCCCGACATCGGCGCGTTCCGAGGGCAGGTTCGCCGCTGTTTGCAGGCTGTCGTACAATTGCTCACCAGTCAGGCCTCGCACGGTGGCTTTGACGATTTTGAATTCTGTGGAGTCGTCGGGAACAGACGCAGCTTGACTGGTCGCTTCATCCGGCTTTTTCGCCGTTTCGACTGTAGTAGAGGCTACGATATCCGGCGAGGACGATGTCAGGCGGTACGCGTGGGAACTGACAATGCCTTCCACCAGAACATTCAGGTTGTAGCCGCTGGTGATGAAAGCTGCAGAAAGTTCGTTCAGCAGCCTGGCGCGAGGGCCGGTTTGAAATTCATCGCGACTGAGATCATCCATCGGTTCAATGATGGCTTCCCCGAAAAAGTGCGCCCAGAGGCGATTGACCGCGTTTTTTGCCAGCAGTCGTTCCTGATCCTCTTTCATCCAGTCGACCAGAATCAGACGCAGCGACACCGAATCCAGTTTCTCTGGCTTGGAGAATTTTGCTCTGGTCAATAGCGCCGGTTCATATTCCAATTTGGTATCCGGAATACGCACCTTGGGAAGCTGTGGCTGATTCTTTTCGTCTGTTTCGGGACGTGCGAAAAACGCAGCCGTCTGCCAGAATTGCTCGCGAGTCCAGCGAGAAAACGGATGATCGTGACACTGGGCACAGTCGAGATTCAGCCCCAGAAACGCGCGGGTGGCGCTGGCCGCCAGATTTTCCGGCTTTGACTGGTTGGCATTGTAAAAGCCAACGGGAGTCGTGCTCGCGAGGGCAATGCGGGAATGATCCAGCGTCATGATTTCAGCAACCAGTTCGTCGTAGCGGGTCCCTTGCTGAAGTCGCTGCACCAGCCACCGTTCAAAGTCATCGGTGACGGAGTCGAATTCCGGCGTGTCAGCCTGCGGAACCCAAGCGCGTCGCCAGAATGTCGCCATGTTCCGGTAATGCACGCCCGAATGCATCAGTCGGCTGATCGCTTCGCTGCGTCTGGACTCAGAAGTATTACTCAGATACTCATGCACTTCGACAATCGTCGGAATACGTCCGGCCAGATCCAGTGTCGTTCGACGCAGGAATTCCGCATCGCTGGCGAACTGGGAAAGGTCGGCGTCGTTAATCTCCAGTCGCTGATCGATTAAACGGGAAATTGTCAGCGGCGTTACCGTAACATCCTCAGCCCGGCAGGTGGTCGACGCAGCCACTGCCACGAACAGAAACAGCCAGCCTGGCAGCAATCGCGTTCTCGTGCGTGTTTCTTTTTGCTTGATATCCACAGTCACTCCCTGGTGAATTTATCGGCGATCATTCGAAGTTGAATGACAATGTTGACTTTTCTTAGAAATCATCATGCTGAATTAAGTGCCCGTCGTCACGAATCGTCAGGTACGCGAATGTCAATGGGTCCAGTTTCTTACCAACGAATCGCACACTTCCATCGCAGAACAGTACGTTGGCGCCATCCTGATGAAAGCTGTAAATGCCGAACCAGTTGTTGCAGTTGACGCTGCAGTCTGTGCTGTCGCCACGTCCGGGTCTTTCGCCTGTTTCTGCGTTTACAGCGCCAAACGCGATTGAGCCCCAGCCCGCCCAGGCACCGCGTGCATTGGGGCTCAGGCCGAACTGTCCGTCTCCTGGTTTCTGTTCACTTTTTCGCCACGCTGACGGTCGTCCGGCCTGTTCGATCAGCAGGAGCGTATTCGACAGACCGTCTGTGATTTTCGACAGGGGAAGAATTTCATTGTCGGTCATCGGCTGACGTTGATTTCCGATTCCGCGTCCTCCACTCATGGCATTGATGCCGTAGCCGTTGCGTGTCATCAGCACCCCATTCGAAGTGATGAAATCAACCGTCGCCGCTTTGCAGATATACACGGTATCCTTGTCCGGATTGAGAGACTTTGTTGATGCCTGAGACTGAATCTGCACGAATCTCTCGGCGGGACTCGCGGGACACAGAAAAACGGTTAACTGTGATTCAACAATCGCTTTGTTTTTGGGATCAAAGAAGTCGTAGCGGACGTCATATTCGCCCGCCGGATCAGACAGTTTCAGATAGGGAAGAATCTGTCCCCCCCAGCCGCCGTATGGATTACCGTCATTGAACCCGGTACGCCGCGGAGGCAGGCCACGCTGTGTTTTTTCAAACTGGAGAAACGCAACGCCCATCTGACGCAGCCGATCCTGACATGCCTGCTCTCGCGCGGTATCCCGCGCCACGAGCATTCCGGGCAACAGAACGACAGAGAGGACCGTCAGGCAGACGGCGACAACAACGACTTCAACTGGGTTTAACCATTCTCGCATAGTTTTTCTCGATACCAGGACCGTGTGTGCATTTCTGAAAAGTTATTAACCGCGGCTAACGCCTTGCGGCTGATCTTGTTTGCGGTAAATTGCCAGTCGGCGTTCCCCGTTCCACCACGCGGTGTTCGTTATTAGCCGCAGGGCGTTAGCCCCGGTTCCCACCTTATTAGAGATCCCCAATGATTTCTCCACCATTAATCGTGACCAGTGCGAACAGAAGATTGGCATCGATGGATTCAGACAGCATATGCACAGATCCATCTGCGAACGCGGTATTTGCGCCACCAGCATGAAAACTATAGATTCCCTGGCTGTTGTTGCAATTAATGGAGCAGGTTCCGCCGGGCCCGTCTTTAGTGACCCCGTCGCTGCCAAAGACCTGCACCTGAAATACCTGATAGGAAGGCCAGGACCCCCAACTGGTTGCCTGACTCAGTCCGGCATTAGTCGGCTGTTTCTGGCCGCGTATATAATAGTCAGCGCGGCCTGCCTGTTCGGTGACGAGCATGGTGTTCGTGGTCCCGTCTAAGATATCTCGAAAACGGCGTGTGCGGGGCAAGTCATCCATGGCCGTGATCTGGTTGTTTCCACTCAAAGCCGTCACACCGTATAACGTAGACGAAAAACTGTTGGGACCGAAATAGTCGCCAGCGATGCCTTCCGAAGTCACCCCGCTTTGAATGACTGTCACTAATCTGGGACCGGGGGCCGACGGACACATGAAAACCGCAAGCGGAACGCGAATGTTATCCGCGTTCTCAGGAGCATAAAAATCTTTGTTGAAGTCATATCGTCCCTGCAGATTTGCCTGGTCCAGGTAGGGAAGAATGGACGGTCCCCAGCCTCGGCGGTTTCCTGACGACAGTATCCGCCGCGGAGGTAGAACACGAAAAGCGCTTTCGTAGTTGTGTGCCGCCAGTGCGATCTGTTTCAGGTTGTTGCGGCAACTCATGCGCCGGGCCGCTTCACGCGCCTGCTGTACTGCCGGCAAAAGCAGCGCAATCAAAATGGCGATGATCGCAATGACAACAAGTAGTTCAATTAACGTAAATCCGGCTTGCCTCTTTCGTGTGGTCAATCGTGCCACGACGTCTGTTCTCCCAATAAAGTCTATATGGTCTTTCCTGTGACACTTGTTACCGTAGCAACAGCCGTGCCAAATCGAACCCAACGTGAATTCACCACAAATATTCGGTTCACATAAAGAGCATAGTGGGAGCTGCGGCGATAATTCCGCCATCACTGTCGAAATTATCGCCAGCGATGATGGTTTGAGGATGAGTCTGCCTCAGCTTCGATCACAATAGAGTGTGAAACGGCTAAGCTACTACTCATCCTGTATCTGATGAGCTCAGGCGATTAGTAGTTCAACTGGCAAAAGAGAACGGAACCTGGGGATGTGACCGGATCGCAGATGCCTTTGGAAATCTGAATTTCAAGATCATTTGAATACGGGTCTCAACGTGCGAAAGTCTATTTGTACCCGTCGCTAGAATACGATCGGCTGCAAGTCCTCTTTCAGGGTAGTGAAGTAGAGATCGGTTTCTTCAACTAAGGACTGATTGTTCTCAGTGGTTGTCTTTTCGAAGAGGGGCAGCTTGCGCACACCGGGGGCCAATGTGTCTTGCATCACCCCTTCGTCAGTATGAT
>NZ_CALFPF010000575.1 GCF_937919775.1 uncultured Gimesia sp. | reverse complement strand
TTATTCCTCCTTTACATTTTTATCTCACGGTCACAAAGGAGCATGGCAGTTCGTCTCCTAAAATGAAAGAACTTACCAGGGAGGCGTTAGCGCTTGGATTCAAAGATCTCTTGGTAAAACCGATCGACACAGAATTGCTGGTAAGTAAACTGCAAAGTTCCGTTTCGAACAAAAACTCTGCGCGGAACGAATCGGATACGATTCCGGAAACAAACACTCTCACAAACGAATCACCAGTCGATCTCAAAAAAGTCACCAGTCGAATTGACGGGCTGGCAGTTGTACAGAACAGCTTGCACGCTCTAAAAAAAGAAATGTGTGAATCCATTGATATTTTACTGGAAGAAGTCAATAAAAAAAAATTCGAGTAAATTGATTCGGAATCATACCTCGCCTCCGATTCTTTTGGGAATCGATTCCGTCAATCAGACGATTCATTTTTCTGTGACTTGCATTGCAATGGTGGCTGGCTGACTAAATACCGGAGTGCTTCGCGAACACGAACGGCCTGAAATTGATCCATGATTAAATAGCGATCGCGACCATTCTTTGCGGGTTCGAATGCGGTAAAACCATCATCGGCTACGGTCACGCGCCCCGGTGGCGAAAGAGCAAAATAGTCGTCTTGGGGACGGACGGCGTACAGCACACTCGTCAGATCCCAACTGGGTCGATCATGTTCAGGACCACTGTGCAGCAGGTAGGCTTCGCGGACGATATGATGTCGAGTATAGTTAAAGTCGCGTTTGATACTCGTACGGGGGTAAGTGACGGCAATACCAATTTCAAAGCCGCTCCAGACAACAGGCACATCATCGGGCCACTGGTTCGCAAACCGTTGCATCGACTGTATTCCATTTTTGACGTTCGCTTCGAGATACCGTTTGTTCCCGTTAATCGGCTCGAAAGCGCCTGCCATCACGGAGACCAGCTTCACTTTACGACGCACCAGTTCCAGACCACTCAACGGACTGAATTCGTCCGGTTTCGACTCGACCAGATCTGCCAGATTCGCCGCCAACCCCACCTGAATGATCACGACCGAGCGATCCGGTTCTGAAGCCAGAATCTTTCTCAGCAACTTTACCGCATCAGGAAGTTGATCATTGGACAAAACATCGTGCGGATAACGCCATTGATCACCCAGTTTTTCGTTGATCAGCTTCAGGTATTTACTCTCACGACGCTGTGCCTCATGCGTGACACCAATGGGGATATTTCCCCGCCCGTAGAATGTATTCGTGGCATCGGTAAACGGCCCCGTCAGCGGATTGATCTTCGAAATGGTCACTGCCAGCAGTTCACATTCTCCACGATCAGCGAGAGTATGTAACATCGCCAATGCGAGTACATCGTCGACATCCCCCGAAATATCCGTATCAAAAATAACCCGCACAGGTTCGGCCGCTCTAGCCGGATTTGTTGTCAACAACAGACCAAGCACGATGATAAAGCATCGATTTAAAACCATATCGCACTACCATTTCTTTTCAGAAAACTCGCAGGGACATCAAGATCAGATGACGACCAGTCTAGTTTTTTAGTCTCTGTCGTGCCTGGTTCTCCATGATGCGTTGTAACTTTCGCTGCTCAGCCGCCATGGCTGCATCGGGAACCTCTGCCGGTTTCACAGGACTGCGATCCAGTTTCTCACCTGCGGGTATCGATCTCAGTTTGATGCCGCGATACCAGACGGGATCACCGTGATCCTGCAGTGAAAGATTCGCTCCTCGATCCGCCAGGTTGCCGCCGCGATTCGCCAGTAATGCCACATGCCAGGCATAGCGGGGATCGGTGTAATCCAGATCGATCACTTTCTTACCATTCAACCAATGTTGAATCACCGTTCCCTGACAGACGATCCGTCCCTCGTTCCACTCTCCCACCGGCTGCGTCGCATCGTGCGAAGGAGGCATACAGAAATAAATCGAAGCGGCACTCGTCCGCGGGTTTTTACCGTCGACATGTTTTTGATTATCCAGGACCTGATATTCATATTGCCCGGGGCGATAATAAACGCCGCTGTTGCTGCCTTCCGCCACCTTCCATTCGAACTTTAATTCAAAGTCATCCGGCAGCGGTTGAGTTTCATAAACCAGACTGCCCCCTTTTCCGGAGCGCGTCATCACAGCGTCTTCCACTTTCCAGTTGCCGCTATGCTGCCAGCCTGTTAAATCCTTGCCATTAAACAGCGTTTTAAAACCCTGCTGCTGTTCCTGTTCTGTCAATTGATTCGGATCTGCAGCACAAGTTGTCTGACTGGCATAAAAGGCTCCTGAACAGAGCAGCCAAAGCATCACCAACAGCATTCGCATTTTGATTTCCTCAGACAGTTATTTTTAAGGTTGCAATACTTGTCGTTCCAAAAATGGCTTTAATCGGCAATTTGATTGAGCATCTCAAAAACCTGAGCGTTGATTTTGTGCGAGGCATCTACTTCGAGATAACTCCAGCCCGATCGCCAGGTCTCATAGCCTTGCAGAATGTGC
This sequence comes from uncultured Gimesia sp., assembly GCF_937919775.1. Taxonomy (GTDB): domain Bacteria; phylum Planctomycetota; class Planctomycetia; order Planctomycetales; family Planctomycetaceae; genus Gimesia. The sequence continues at coordinate 4,992 of NZ_CALFPF010000575.1, read as the reverse complement.
TGCTCCGGCGTAGGCAGATAACCGTTATAGCCGTTGGCCAGAGCAATCACAAAGGTCGGCTTGAGCGGACTCTTCTGTTTGATCTCCAGACCAATTTCCGCAAACACTTCACAGGGGATGGCCACGATGCCCAGCTCGCCAATTCGCAGCGCCTGCAGCTTGATGTTAACCGTATCGGGTCCCTCTGCAATTCTTGTCGTCTCACGTGCATAGACTTCATTGGTTGTTAACCGTTTGGGATCTTTTGCATCCGCCAGCAACTTGCGGGCATTCACCAGTTCTTCCTGATTCGGCTTTCGAATCGCCAGATCGATTGTGCGTTCCCGCATTTCCAATGAGACATCGTTCCGATATTGCAGCGATTTGACGGCTTGAAAAGTCCGGTCCGCTACGACTGATGCCACAGCAGTAATGCGTTCAAAGACCGCAGCGCGAGGCCGGGGTTCTTTGAAATTGATGTTATTGATATCACCACTGGCCCCATTGGACATGATCCCCACAAACGTCTCATCCGCACCAAGCCGTTCTTGAATCTGTCGGGCGAACTCACCAAAATAGTCTGCGGAAACCTGATTGGGAGGCAGGCCGCCGACATAATGTAATGAGTAATTCGCCAGGAGTGCCAACGGTCGTCCATCCGCGTGTTGCACGGAAAGAATGGAGATATCAGGATCAACAGGACCTGCCGGCTTAATCAGCAGGTCACTTCCCGCGGGAGGATTCATGCGGACTTTATCCGTCGTCTTGCCAAACGGATTCGGAAGGATCGCCCCTTCCTTGACATACCAGCGGCGGTTATTGACTTCTGCCGGTTCACGGGCCACCGTCCAGGCCACTTTGGCAGGTTCCAGACGGGCATGTGCCTTGATAATCGATTGTGCAATGCTCTCGGTCAGGAACTGCACATACTCCGGACTGGGATTACATTGTGCCAGCGGAACGGCAGTCGGCGCGGTATGCGTGTGTGTTGCGGAAGTCAGCATGTGACTGGTGGGAATACCGGTTTTGATTGACGCCTGCTGCTTGGCGGCATCAAAGATCTCCCTTGAAATCAAACAGATATCGCAGACCACAAATGCAATACTCGTGTTTCCACTTTTCAATACCAGCGCACGAGCATGTAAGGGATCATGGGCTGAAAGCGCCTGGCGATCCTGAAAACTGCCAATCATGGAGACCGGATACTGTCGCGGGTTGATATTTACCTTGGCAGCACCAGCCTGCAATGCACTTTTAGTGTCTTCTGCGGCAAAGAGGTTCAAGGGAAGTAGAACAAGGAACAGCATCGTCATGCGAAACATCAAGTGGTCTCCTGATAGAAATGCGTTGTCTGAGTTATTTTTCAGGTTGGGGAGTCGCCGTTTGAGTGACTTCTTTCTTCCAGACAGCAAACGCAGCCTGCATAACCTGGACGCGTTGAGCCTGTTTTTCAGCCAGATTAATTGATTCCGACAAGTCTTCATTGAGGTTAAATAATTCGACCGGTGTTTTTCGATCCTGATTCAAAACCAGTTTCCAAGGCCCTACACGGACAGCAGAACGCCCGCTGTAATCCCAGAAAATCGGACGGGGCTTTAATTTCTGTTGTTGTGTCAACAAACTCACCAGACTGACGCCATCCAGTCGATGACCGGCGGGAACAGTGGCTTTCGCCAGTTCCAATAGCGTGGGCATCAGATCGATACTGATCACAGTCTCATCACATACATTGCCGGCAGGAACGTGACCGGGCCAGCAGGCGATCGCCGGCACACGATGGCCCCCTTCCCACACGCTGCCTTTAAAGCCGCGTAATTTTCCATTCGAACCTTTATTATTCGCCCCGTTATCGGACAGGAAGAAAATAAACGTATTGTCTGTCAGTTTCAGTTCTTCCAGCACGGTGACAATCTTGCCGATGCCCCGATCCATTTCGGTATTCATTTCGCGATAAGCGTTTGCTATATCCTTTCGCTTGGCAGAATTGATATCGCCGACCCCTTCTTTCCGCATCGGTTTGTCATTGGGTCCCTGATACGGATAATGTACGGCTTCATGCGCGATATACACAAAAAACGGCTCTTCTTTTTGCTGACGAATAAAGTCGACCGCGTGATCTGTGATCAGATGCGTCACATAACCCTGCTCTGCCCGATTTAACTCCGCATCATGCCACCAGTCGAAAACACCCGTGCCGTCCAGATGCGCGAAATAATCCACGTTCCCGCTGACATAACCCACGAACTGCTGAAAGCCGCGATAGGTGGGGTTGTACTGTGATTGATAGCCCAGATGCCATTTCCCGAACATGCCCGTTTGATAACCAGCTGCCTGCAGACATTGTCCGAGTGTGATTTCATTCTTCTGCAGCCCGTGATGTCGATTCTTTTTCGGGTCAGCGTAGACCACACCATCGATACCCGCCCGCTGCTGATAGCGGCCCGTTAACAGGCCGGCCCGTGTGGGGCTGCAGACGGTTCCGCTCGAATGAAAATCGGTAAACCGCATCCCTCTGGCAGCCAGTCGGTCAAGCTGAGGTGTGTCACACTGTGTGCTGCCATAACAGCTCAGATCGCCATATCCCAGATCATCGGCCATGATCAGCACAATATTGGGTCTGGCTACTTTTTCCTCTGCTGTCACAAATCCAGTCAGGAAAACACAGCAGAAGAGCATCACAATCGCAGATTTCATAACGAGCGCGCCTCATTGTCGATGGAATCTTTTCAAAGGGCGAAGTCGATTGTACCAGACTGAAATGACAGAGCTGACCACGCTTCACCATTCCATTATTAGACCGCAGTCAGTGGCACAAATCAATCATGTCCGACGGGCTTACGCAAAAAGCTCATGCATAATACGGCCATGTGGAACCAGCATTGTGGGACGACCGGTATTCGTAAAGTATTCCAGGAGTGGATCGATGCCCAATGCATGATAAATGGTGGCAGCAATGTCATCGGGCTTAATATTGGTTTTGTCATCCGGTGCATCGCCGGCCTGATTGGTCCCGCCGACAAATTGTCCGGGTTTAATGCCGCCCCCGGTCATCAGACACCAGTTTACGCGCGGATAATGATCGCGGCCCGCATTCACATTGATTTTAGGAGTACGGCCGAATTCTCCCATGATGACAACCAGGGTCCGCTCCAGCAGTCCTTTCTGCTTCAGCATTTCCAGACCGGCGGTGATGCCGGTATCAAGGGCCGGCAATAAGCGGCGGTGACCGGCAAAGTTTTCGGTATGAGTATCCCAGCCATCATAAGTCACCGTCACAAACGGCACGCCGTACTCAACCAGTCGGCAGCCGAGAAACACGGACTGACTGAATTCGTCAGGCGTAAACAGATTCCGAATCGTTGAAGACTCCTGCTCAACATCAAACGCGGCCCGTGCCCGTTTCGACGTAATCATGTTGTAAGCCTGAGAGCCGAATTTATCTAACGCCTCTAACAGTTGGCTCTCCGTTGTTTCCGATTTAAAGCGACGGTCCAGTTTCTGGAGCAACTGCTGCCGCTGGCTCACCTTTTCAATCGTCAGTCCATCGGGTAATGAAATACCGCGTACCTGAAACGGATGTCCTGGACGTGGAACCGTATTTGTTTTGAAAGGAGCATATGCGTCCCCCATATAACCGGCGTTCCATTCGGTTTTGGGAATCGCCACATAACCGGGCAGATCAGGCTGGCTGGAAACTTCTTTGCTGATAACCGAACCCAGCGAAGGATAAATCAACGCCGGCACCGGACGATTTCCAGTGGAGATCCAGGATTGTCCCTGCGGATGCGCACCGGCGGAATGCGAGATCCCGCGAATCAGTGCGAACTGATCCGCCAGCGCTGCGTACTTCGGCAGATATTCGCACACCTGATAACCGGGAATGCAGGTCTGGATCGATTTGAATTCGCCTTGCGTGTCTGCAGGCGCCTCCGGTTTCCGATCCAGCGTATCCAGGTGAGAGACGCCCCCGGCCAGATTCAAAAACAGAACCGCGTCGGCTTTGGCGGTGATCTTTTCACCGGACTCCGCAGCGTCAGCAGACAGTTTGAAAAAACCGGGCAGCGATAAACCAAGACCGCCGAGGAACCCGACCTGCAACGCATTCCGTCTGGTCATTTTTTCGCGATAATTCATACCCTGATCCTCAGCCATAATATTTCGTGAAACCTGCGTAGCCGCTGATTTAGTGATTGGTAATAAACTCCTGCGTATTCAACAGCACCCACAACAAATCGTGCAGCCCTTCCGAGACAGTCTTTGTCGACTGTAAATGGGACAGACTTTCCTTCAACTCCGTTTCGTCGGGAAACCGGGAGAGTGTTCGCAAATACGCTTCGGTTACCAGTGCTTCCTGCTCTGAAGGTTTGAGCGTCGCGGTTTTCAATTCTGCCAGCCAGCCATCTGCACGGGTCAAATTGCCCAGCATTTCGTCATCGTTCCGTACATATAGAGACTGCAGGAGCGTCGGTTCGTTCTGACGTTCGCAATCGCAATTCGTTGTACGTAGTGGCTTCCCGAATACGAGTAACGAGAAATCTATGGCCCGCGCCTGAAAGGAGAGAGGATGCTGCGAGATTTTACGACGGTCCATCTGACTTACCAGTTGGTTCATACTTTTCTGATTCGCCGTCGACTGTAGAATCGCATCGATGCTAACCTCTGCGGGCAGACGTCTCAAAACCGCATGGCTGAAATTACGGGTATCCTTGCGGTTGGTTGGATTCGGTCGCCAGCTTAATTGATAGGTACGGCTGTTCGTAATCGTGCGATGCAGCCACTTCATATCGTAGCCGCTGTCAATAAACCCTTTCACCAGATAATCCAGAAGTGCCTTATTACTGGGTGGGTTGGCCTGATTCAAATCGTCCGGCGGATTAATGATGCCGACATTGAAATAATGCGCCCAGATCCGATTCACAAATGCTTTTGCAAAATAATGGTTGGGTTCATTAAGCATCCACCGCATGAGCAATTCACGCGCGTACTCGTCTGCGGCGGCCATCTGCTCGTGCG
>NZ_CALFPF010000574.1 GCF_937919775.1 uncultured Gimesia sp. | reverse complement strand
GCTCATGAAATCAACGGGTAGCGTCAATTATCCGTTATTATATTCATTGCTGAGAGATGGTTTTCATGTTATTCACCTGGTGGCGCAATCGTCGACGCAAAAAAATTCTGGCTGTTCCCATACCGGACCACTGGAAAACAATCCTGGATCAGAATGTGTCACAACTTTCGCAACTGACAGCGCAGCAGCGCGCCTTGTTGTATCAACGCGTGCAGATTTTCGTGAAAGAAAAATACTGGGAAGGCTGTAATGGCTTTCAAATTACCGAAGAGGTCAAATTAACCATTGCAGGCCAGGCTTGTCTGCTGACGTTGGGCTTTGCGAGCGACTGTTTCGACCGCCTCAAAACGATTCTGGTTTATCCCGATACTTATGTGGCTAAAGAGTCGCTGTTAAATTCGATCGGCGTCTTAACCGAAGGAACTTCGTTTCGTCTGGGAGAATCCTGGGGGCAGGGGCCGATTGTGTTGTCCTGGGAAAGCATTTACGAAGGGGGACAAACACCCGATGATGGTCGGAATGTAGTGGTCCATGAATTCGCACACTATTACGACGCCGTTGATCGGCAGTTTGACGGAACCCCGCCTCTCAACAGCGCCGAAGAATATGAACGCTGGAACCGCGTGATGACAGCCGAGTATCAATCCCTGGTCGCGCAATTGCAGCACGGACATACAACATTCATTGATCCTTACGGGGCAACGAATCCTGCAGAATTCTTTGCTGTCTGCTCAGAACATTTTTTTGAACAACCGCGCCAGATGCGGGAGTACTCAGAAGATTTATACGAGACCTTGAAATTGTTCTATCAGCAGGATCCGGCATCAGCGGTTTGATTTCAGAACATTCTCAATTGTTCTGATTCAGACGTAGATTTTTTGAAATCGAATTCGTAGTCTATGTTAAATACGGGGTCTGTTCGTTAGATCATTCGTGTACCTTTTGGGATAAAACCCGTACTGCCAGGATCAAGGCTGGATTGACGATGAGTGACCCTTCTCCCGAGCGATTGCAGAAGAGACAGAAAACGACAGATCCGGCCAAAACAGATATCTCAGAGCCGAAGCGGGTTTCGAAGAAACGTTCGTCCAAAGAAGCAGTGCAAGCACTCACGCCGCAAAAAATCATACAGGCTTTTGAAGGAAATATTGAGCCTGTGTCACCCACGATGCTGTATCGACTGAATGCGCTGCTGGTCAGTGTTGTGATGATTCTGTTACCGCTGATTTATCTGGGGATCATTGGGCTGGTGGTCTGGGGCGTGTATTTTCATGCCGTCAATTCGCTCAGTCTGTTTGAGGTTGCCAATTCCGGTTCCGGTGCTTCTTCACGCAATCGGGGGAAGGGAATGATCCTGCTGGCGCTGGTCTATCTGGCGCCGATTGTGGTTGGTGTCATCCTGATTATATTTATGCTGAAGCCGCTTTTTTCGCGCCCCTCACATTCATCGTCGTTTCGCTCTCTCAAACGGGAAAAAGAACCATTGTTATTTCTGTTTGTCGATCATGTCTGTGATGCCGTTGGCGCACCTCGTCCGGTGCAGATTAATCTGGATATCCAGGTCAACGCTTCTGCCGGCTTCAGGCGGGGCTGGCTGAGCATGTTTGGGAATGACCTCGTTTTAACGATCGGCATGCCGCTGATTGCCGGGTTGTCTCTGCGACAGTTTTCCGGTGTGCTGGCACATGAGTTCGGCCACTTTTCGCAAGGGGCCGGGATGCGACTTTCGTTTATCATTCGCAGTATCAACATGTGGTTTTTGCGAGTGGTCTACGAGCGCGACGACTGGGATGAGCGACTTGAGCATCTTTCAGAATCACTCGATTTGCGCGTCAGTTGGATCTTGTATCTTGCCCGGCTGTTTATCTGGCTCACACGAAAAATTTTATGGGCGCTGATGATGGTCGGCCATCTGGTGAGTGGTTTTTTAATGCGGCAGATGGAGTTTGACGCAGACCGGTATGAGGCGCGGCTGGTCGGCAGTCGCTGTTTTGCGGCTACGAGTAAACGCCTGGCGCTGCTGGGAGTGGCCAATCAGGGGGCGCTGAGTGATTTAGGTCAGTTCTATGCCGAGGGGCGGCTCGTTGATAATTTTCCTGCGCTGATCAATATCAATTTGAACAAACTTCCCGCTCAGGTTCTGGAAGCAGTGGAGGCCGGGATCAAGCAGGAAAAGACAGGCTGGTTTGATACGCACCCCGCCACTCTGGAGCGAATTGCCAGCGTACAAAACGAGGAGGCAGAGGGAGTCTTTCGACTCAAGGCGCCCGCGACAGTGCTGTTGAGTAATTTCCCTCGTGAAGCGAAGTTTGTGACGCGAGATTTTTATTATGGGGTTTTTGGCAAAGAGATCAAGCGGGAAAATCTGCACTCGATCGATGAATTACTGATTCGGCAGGAAGAAGAACAGACAGCGCATCGGGCAGTGCAACGATTTTATCAGGGAGCCATTTATCCGAATCGGCCGCTGCAGATTTCGGAATACGCCGTCCAGGTTCCTGAAGATGCCAAACAATGTGCACTGGAATTAAAGAGTTATCGGGAAAAACTTTTCAAGTATCGATTGAAGTATAAAACATTCGTTGAGGAATTTCGTGAATTTGAATCGAAGGCCTTAAGCGTTAATGTGGCGGCGCTGGCCCTGCGGGCAAATCTCAAGCTGAAATCAGAAGACCGGTTTTTAAAATCGCTGACAAATTTTGACAAAGTGATCAATGCCACTCACGCCATTGATCGTAAAAAAGGTGAGTTGAAAATCGAGCTGGAAAAATACGAGTCACTCATCGTAAAAAGGCTGGAACGCGCATTGCAGTTATTCCTGGTACCCAAAGTGCAGGCAAAAATTCCCGAAGCTGCAGAATGGGAAAGTGATCTGCGTCCGTTGCTGTTAACGCTGCAGATGACCAATTCCCAGATCGCGCCTTTATGGGAACTGCATATGAACTGTGTTTCATTTCAGGTCTTGCTGCAGTTCTTTGAGCAGAAACGGAATGATGAAAAATATTGTGAAATTGTGATTTCAGAAATGGGAAAAATGGAAACCCTCCTGAATGCCATTCATGGTCGCTTTAAAAGACATCCCTATCCCTTCGAGCATTCTCAAGTTGATATCAGCATTGCGGATTTTGCGTTGTCGCGTGCACCTGAGTCAAATAATCCGGGAGATCTGCTCGGGGCCGCGGAAAGACTGTTCGAAAATCTCATGGCTTTGAACCATCGCGCACTGGGCAGACTTTGTCTGCTGGCGGAGCAAATTGAGATGCTCATGGGTTACGAAATCCTGCCGGACTATGAAGAAATCGAGAGTGACTCTGAAGAGTAACCTCTTCCCTCTACGAGGGGGCTTGAGCAGCGAAAGTGCTTTCGATCGGCAAATTCTGCCGCTGGATGCGAAATTGTCAAAATATAGGCTTTGCTCCAGATAGGAATTCGAGAAGACTCTAGGGATTCTCTGAGTTCTTTCATCTTCCTGTAAATGAAAGACGATACTTGAGAATAAGTCCCTCTGTTTTGTGATAAAATATTATCTGGCAAAACTTCCT
>NZ_CALFPF010000573.1 GCF_937919775.1 uncultured Gimesia sp. | reverse complement strand
AACCGGATTACTTCAGAGAAAAAAACACGATCCATTCAAAACTCCCTGTTTTGAATCAGAGACAAGTGGCAGATTTCACTTTTTTTGATTTAAGCCAGAGTAATCAGCTTGGGCAAGAACGCTCCTGAGACCAATAACGAGTATACACAACAGCAGTGTACGCCGTCAACAAGCCATGATTTGCGTCATTTTGAGGCTGACACCTGAGCCGTCTCAGCTCTTCTGATTTTATCTTCAATGACATCTTTGGGAATCGCCAGCATCTTTTCAATACTGATCGCTTTATGGCCTTTATAAACTCCGGGATAAGCCGTAAAAACGGGAGAACCTTCTAATTCGACAGTCAAAGATTGCGCACTCCCTTTATTGCACATAATTACATCTCCCACCGCTAAATTCAACACTTCCCCTGCGGTGAGCTTACTGTTGTCCAGATCCACCTTCAAGCTGATCTTTGATTTGGTGACATTCGCCTCCAGATTCAGCTGCTGACGCAAATCGGGTGTTTTCTTCTTATACGCAGACCAGGTATCTGACGTCAGCTTATTCGAAAGCGGTTCGATCGTATTGAATGGTATACAAAGATTGATAATCCCGCGAGTTTCCCCCATTGTGACCTCAAAGGAAATCAAAACAATCACTTCGTTGGGGGGCACAATCTGGACCAGTTGTGGATTACTTTCTACCTGTGAAACCCGAAGCTTCCAATCGCACAGGTTACTCCAGGCTGATTCGATTCCCTCAATCGCGAGCCCTGTAATCCGTGAGACGAGACGAATTTCAATCTCGGTTAACGCCCGATTGGGATAGGCCCCATGCGAATGCCCATCCCCTCCCAGGAGTCGGTCAATGATCGGAAAAATGATCGAGGGACTGATATCCAGGATGATATGCCCATCAAGGGTTTCCGATTCGAGCAGATTGAAACAGGTCGGATTTTCGAGACTGAAAACAAACTCGCTGTAGGTTAGCTGGTCGACACTGATCAGTTTCACTTCGATAATTGATCGCAGCATCCCACTGAGCGCGGCACCGAATTCACGACTGAAACTTTCATGCAACGCGCGAAATGCCCGCATCTGTTCTTTACTGACACGTTCCGGACGCTTGAAATCATAAATGCTGATCTGGGAATTAAAGTCCGTATTTCGCGACGAAGGGCGATTCGAACCTCCTCCACTACCGGCACTGGGATCCAGCGCTGATAAGAGCGACTCAACTTCATTTTGACTGAGTACATCTGCCATTCCTGGCCTCCCTTGAGAACCCTGTCCCTGTTTTTAAATTCAAAGACCAAAGAAATCGTCGAGTGAATTATGAGTCACCCAATGCGTACTATTCTCTGATCTGCCCTGCTCCGTGGGCAACGTATTTATAACTTGTCAGTTCTACTAAACCACAGGGGCCACGAGCATGAAATTTGTCGGTACTGATCCCGATTTCCGCCCCTAAACCAAACTCGCCCCCATCATTAAATCGTGTACTGGCATTAACGATCACGGCCGCGGAATCAACCTCAGTGGTAAACTTCTCCGCCGACGCCAATTCGGTCGTTACGATGCATTCCGTATGCCCGGAACCGTACTTGTGAATATGCCTGATAGCCTCGTCCATATCATTGACGATTTTGACCGACATGATCTTGGCGCCATATTCTGTACTATAGTCTTTTTCGGTCGCGAGTTTCGCACCGCTGACCAGTTCCATTGATCTAGGACAACATCTGAGTTCGACCCCCTGCTCCAGTAGAGCCTGAGCGACCTGAGGAAAAACTGTCTCTGCGATGTCGATATGGACCAGAAGACTTTCGGCGGCATTGCAGACTCCGGGACGCTGGCATTTACTGTTTACAGTGATTGATGTCGCCCGTTCAGGGTCGGCCGACTTATCGAGATATACGTGACAAATCCCGTCAAAATGCTTAATGACAGGCATTGTTGCATCTCGGACGACGCGTTCGATCAAACCCTTTCCGCCCCGGGGAATGGTCACATCAATATACTCATTCAGTTTCAGAAAGTGTCCGACCGCTTCCCGGTTCGTGGTCTCGACCAGTTGCACCGCCTGTTCGGGAAGACCGACATCCCTCAGCCCCTCTTGCAATAAAGCATAAAAGGCCATGTTGCTGTGAAACGCTTCTTTTCCGCCTCGGAGAATGACAGCATTCCCGCTTTTGACACACAACGCCGCAGCGTCGATCGTCACATTCGGACGTGACTCATAAATAAAGAAGACCACTCCCAGCGGAACGCGTACGCGCGTCACCAGCAAACCATTAGGCCGCATATTACTCCCAATAATTTCACCAATCGGATTGGGCAACCCAATAATTTCTTCCAGCGCCGTTGCAATTCCGTGTAATCTTGCCTCGGTTAATCGCAGTCGATCAATAGACGCTTCAGTCAGACCGTATTCGGGGGCCTGCTGCAGATCCCTGGCATTGGCTTCCAGCAGCTCTGGCGTGCGCTGCTCGATCAGTTCGATCATCCGGCGCAACCAGTCATTTTTTTGATTGCCATTGGCTGAAACCAATTTCCGGGAGGCATCGCGCGCCTGCTGAGCCAGCAGTTGAGTGTATTGAGGCAGGTCTAATTCAGTCATGATACTCTTAAAAATCTACGGAAAATCGTTCCCGATCTCTCCAGCCTGGTTTAGCAAAACAGTTTAACACATTCTACCAGACACACCGGTCACCAGAAAGTGCGCTCCAATAAACGAAGCCCAAATATATGATCGACCTGATTTTACTTGGCGGAGTATCAAATATCAGCGTAAATGTGTCAACGGGGGATCCCCGTGCGAGAGAATTGGCTCTTGGTTTGCATGGGACAACCTTTTGTGTTGCCGGAGTTTAGCCCGAATTCGGGCTGACAGGAAACGGAGCCCCGGAGTGCGCCTGATTAAGCATCGCGTCACTCAGGTTAGTATACTCGGTCCCAAGGCCCCGGAGACGCTACAATCTAACTGGTCACAGGCTAAAACTGCCAGTCTGAATACAGCTTGGACCGAAAATCATGCCATTCCGCATTCTTTGTGTGCGAACCACAGCTTTCGACCATTTCCGCTGTCCATGTATCCATCATCCGGAGACGGTCTGACATGATACGAACGGTATTAAAAACGACTTTTTGAGCCCCTTTTGCCCCTTTTTTCAGCATCTGGTCAAATTCACGTCCGGGAATACGAACCGTTCCCACATCCGTCAAAGCGACAACACTTGCCGAATGAGGTGCAGGTTTAAAAAACGACATTTCGCCAAAGATGGCATACGGATTCAATTGAGCCAGAGCCTTTTCGCTGCCGTTGGATAATTTTTTCCGCACTTCACAGGAGCCACTTTGAATAATCCAGAGATATCGTGTGGAATTCCCTTCATCAAGGATCCGGGTTCCTTCTGAAAACTCTTCCCGTTCTGAATAATAGAACAATTCTTCCATTTCATCGGGAGTCACGGACTGAAACAGCACACAATCATTAATCAGTTGATCTGTAGATAACATTTGACGACCTCGCTGACTCTCCCATGGTTGTTACCCACGGGATTGAATTTAATTTTGATTTGAACTTCGGAATGTAAATAATTGAAAAAAAGAGTGAAACGACCTGATTTCAGATACCACCCAGAACGGTTGCACGACCAACCCGGCCGATACCCAAGATATAGGCGGCAACGCGTAACGACACTTTCTTATCCGTGGCGATTTTCCATACCAATTGAAAGCTGTCACTCATAATACGATCTAACTCGGAGCGAACACGGGATTTTTCCCAGCTAAAATGCTGCCGATTCTGAACCCATTCAAAATAACTGACAGTCACTCCCCCTGCATTTGCAAGAATATCGGGTACCACAACGATTCCATTTTTGATAAAAATTTCATCTGCTTCGGGTTCCGTTGGATTATTCGCAGCCTCAACAATGCATTTAGCTCTGATATCACGGGCGATTTCTCCTGTCAGTACGCCTCCCAAAGCAGCAGGAATCAGAACGGTCACATTCGAAGTCAGCAATTCTTCATTCGAAATCGCCTCGGTTTCCGGAAAACCTTTTACCGCTCCGGTGTCTTTGGTGTATTCGATCAAT